>DATDFW010000026.1:0-3389 GCA_036522375.1 Nitrospiraceae bacterium | reverse complement strand
GTGGGGATGCCGGAAGATTTGATCGATCCCGCGCGCGGCACCTTCGATCAAATCTTCCGGCATCCCCACTCCCATCAGATATCGCGGCTTCGAAGCCGGCAGCTCCGGCACGATCACATCCAGCATGGCATACATCTCCGCTTTCGATTCTCCCACCGACAGTCCCCCGACCGCATAGCCCTCGAAGCCAAGACCGACGAGATCACGCGCCGAGGTCATACGGAGATCGACATCCAAGCCGCCTTGCACGATGCCAAAGAGCGCTTGATCTGTGCGGCGCCGACTGGCCTGGCAACGTTGTGCCCAATGAGTGGTGCGTCGCACGGCGTCGCGGACAACCTCCTTCTCAGCCGGCAAGGCCACGCACTGATCGAATGCCATCATGATATCGGCCCCCAACGCCTCTTCGATCTCAATGGCCGTCTCTGGTGTGATAAAATGGGTCGATCCATCGAGATGCGACTGAAAACTTACGCCCTCGTCCGTCACCTTGCATAATTTAGCAAGGCTGAAAATCTGGAACCCGCCGCTGTCCGTCAAGATGGCGCCCGGCCACCCGGTGAACCGATGCAATCCTCCCATCTCTGCTACCACCTTATGCCCAGGCCGCAGATACAGGTGATAGGCATTGTTCAACATGAGGCGAAAACCGAGCTGCTCCAGATCGGCTGGATCAATCCCTTTGACCGGCCCCAATGTCCCAACCGGCATGAACGTTGGTGTGTCGATCGCACCATGCGCTGTGGTGAGTTTCCCCAACCGTGCACTCGTCTCACCAGCCACTTTCTCCACTGAATAGTCCACGGTCCCCCTTGCCCGTTACATCTGCTCCGGTGCAGAAATCCCAAGCACACTGAGTCCATTCTTTAACACCTGCTGGACTCCTCGCATCAATGCCAATCTCGCCGCAGTCCGCTCAGGGGCCAACACCTCTATCGGCAGCTCCTCACCTGGGGGACCTAATCCTTCCGGTGTGAAGGCTAAAAGATCTCGGTCCGCAGCAGGAGGGAGAATTCGGTGTTTGTTATAAAACGTATGCAGGAGCCCAGCCAATTGCTGAAGGTAATAGGTCATCCGGTGAGGCTCGTGTGCTTTTGCACTACCCTGCAGGACTGAGGGATAGGCGGAAAGCTTGCGGATCAATCCCAATTCATCCGGGTCCGTCAACACTGTCAAATTCGTCCCGCTCGGCAGAGGACAGGGAATGCCTCGCACGGCTGCGACACGCCAGAGACTGGCGATCCTGGCATGAGCATACTGCACATAGTACACGGGATTCTCGGAGGACCGCTGCTTGGCCAGTTCCAAATCAAAATCCAGATGCGAGGTGGCATCGCGCATCAAAAAAAAGAACTTGGCCGCATCGGCCCCCACCTCATCGATAACTTCTCGCATGGTGATAAACTCACCAGCGCGCTTCGACATTTCTACCTTTTTCCCTCCGCGCAATAGATTCACCATTTGGACCAGCACGACCTGGAGACGATCCTTCGAATACCCATAGGCCTGCATAACCGCTTGCATGCGAGGAATATAGCCGTGGTGATCCGCGCCCCAGACGTCAATGAGGAGATCGTACCCGCGCCGCAGTTTATCTCGGTGGTAAACGATATCGGAAGCCAGATAGGTATACTCGCCGTCCTGTTTGCGCACGACACGATCTTTCTCGTCGCCGAATGCCGAGGAGCGGAACCACCAGGCACCTTCCTCCTCAAACAGGATATCTTTCGATTTCAGTTCATCCAACACCCTTTGGACATCTCCTGAGTTCAGGAGAGTAGCCTCGCTGAACCACGACTCGAACTCGATTCCGAAGGATTTCAAGTCCTCGCGAATCAATCTCAGCAGCTCCTGATAGGCAAACGTCCGGCAGCGTTCCTCAACTTCTGCCGGTGAACGATCGGTCAGCTCGGACCCCAGCTGCTGTTTCACACGCTCGGCCACCGCAGTGATATAAGCCCCATGATAGCCCTCTGATGGAAATTCTACAGGCCGGTTCGACAATTCCTCGTATCGTGCGTATACGGAGGCGCCCAGTAATTTCATCTGTCGGCCGGCGTCATTAATATAGTATTCACTCACGACGTCATATCCGACCGCCTTGAGCATGTTCGCGACAGCTTGTCCAACCGCGGCGCCACGTCCATGTCCCACATGCAATGGACCGGTTGGGTTCGCACTGACATATTCCACCAAGACACGACGTTGCTGACTCATCTCGGCTCGCCCGTATGCCGACCCTTGCGTCTCGACTTCTCTCAGCACTTCCTGCCAAACGTGGGGCTTGACCGTCAGGTTGAGAAAACCAGGCCTGGCAATCTCGATACGGTCAAAAAGCTGCTCCTGATGGGCGAGATTGTCGATGATAATTTGGGCGATGTCGTGAGGTGCCCGCTGCTCGGATGCAGCGAGAGACATGGCAACCGTCGAAGCGAGATCTCCCCATTCAGGCCGCTTGGGAGCATCCAGGCTCACTTGAGGCCAGGATTCTGCCTTTAGTTGACCTTTTTTTTTCGCCTCATTAAGCGCTTCGAGGAGCGCACTGGTAACCTTTTCTTGAACAACCCCGCTGGACAACAAAAAACTCCTAAGTCCTTAGCAATGAAAGGGAAAACGAACTGGCCACTGTAGCATACGGGATAGTCAGTGACAAGGCGCTGGTGGGAATTCTCTACTTAATCGCTGCCTCCTTGAGGTGTGCGAGACAGAGCGCCACAAGATGGTCACGTGATATATCGAGACAAGGTTTGTTCTCACACTGGCTAACGGCGGCCCATGATTGACAATGGCAGGATGCGCCCTGCACCACTGTCACCTGCGTACCACGGGGGGACCAGCGGTTGGGATCAGTCGGACCAAAGAAAGCAACTGTACGTACCCCCATCAAGCCTGCCATATGTGTGATTCCCGAATCCTGCCCGACAAAGAGCTGTGCCAGCGGCAACACTCCGGCAACGGTAAAAATATCGAGGCCCCTTAAGACCGTCGGTGAGTCCGCACATAACTGAAGAAGACGCTCGACAGGCTCCCGGTCTGCAGGCCCTTCTAGAACCACCGGAGTAACACCGGAAGCTTGAAGGGCGATCACTAATGCTGCAGTTGTCTCCGGTGGCACACACTTATGGGTACTCCCACTCCCAGGATGTATGACAACAAGCGTCTGTCCGATCACCAGACCTTCCGCTTCAAGACAGGATCGTCCGAGATTGAGAAGATGTTCTGGCACTGTCAACAGAATATCTCCTGCGTCGTCGGACGGTGCTTCGCTGATTGCTTCAAGAAACCGGTCACGTTGATGTGTCGCCTGAATCGTAGTCGAGAACGGAGACTTCACAATCACCTCTCGGGCACCGACCAACTTGAGAGTCTCACTCAACTTGCCATCCAGA
>DATDFW010000025.1:0-8294 GCA_036522375.1 Nitrospiraceae bacterium | reverse complement strand
CCACTGCGGAGGGGTTTTACGCGGTGCATAAATCCAGGCCATTTTTTGACAGCCTCTGTGCGTTTATGTGTTCAGGTCCGTCGCTCGTCATGGTGCTGCAAGGCGATAACGCCATTAAGAAAAATCGGGAACTGATGGGTGCGACCGATCCGGCCAAGGCGGAGCCGGGCACGATTCGCAAGGCACATGGAACGAACATTGAATTTAACGCCGTGCACGGATCCGATTCGCCGGAGACCGCCAAGTTCGAGATTGGATATTTTTTCCCCGAAATGGATCTTGTCAGATAGGGGTGCCTCTCGATAGGCGTGAACGGCGGCTCGTTCTCGTTCTTCGTCGGGCCAATACAGTGAGATGGATTGTTTGTGTATTGTTCGCGGTCCTTTCGGGGTGCGCCACTCCGGAGCCCAGGCTTCCTCTTCCGGCGTCGCCAAGCGCATCGGGTGTCGATCCGGCACTGGACGCTCAGGCGCAGCTTATGGAGTCTGCGTATCGGGCTTATGCGCAAGAGCGCTATCCGCTCGCCAGTACACTCTTCCAACGGTTCGTTGATTCCAACTCCAATTCTTCCAGGCTGAGTGAAGCGCGTTGGTGGCTCGCGCGTTCGTATGAGCAGGGAGGGGATCTCCCGGCTGCGTTGTCTGCCTATCGCGCTTTGGTCGGGGCGGTCCGCCAACCCACCCTGCTCGCCGATAGTTATGAGTTTCATGCACTCAACCGGTTGGACGCATTTCGTCGGAGTCTCGGCCCGACTTCATTGCTGGAACGGCGGCAAGTTGCGCTTTGGCTGACAACCGCAGATTGGCTCGCAATTCCTGATATCAGACTCTGGATGGCGCAACTTGCTGGCGCAGGAGTCACGGCATTGATTGTCGAGGCGGGGTCTTCTCCTCGTGAGACCGGGCGGTCAAGTCCAATAGGGGTGTACTTTCAAACCTCAAAGGTCCCGGTTGTCGAGGATTTATTTAAGGCGATCGTACCGGCGGCCCATGCCGAAGGGATGGCAGTACTGGCGTCGCTCAATCTGTATGAACCTGGTTGGATGAATCCTGAGTGGGAAATCGCCACGATCAATCGGGTGGATCAACCGGTTCAGCCGATTGGTCAAATCGATGTCCTCCACCCAGATTATCAGCGCCTCGTCAGTCACGTGACAGAGGATTTGTTGCAGACAGGGATCGATGGCCTGGTGATTGGGGCCAGGAAGGCCAAGGGATTTGCTGAAGAATGGAGCCCGACGTCGCGTCGGATGTTTGAAGGGCTCTTCGAGCTTTCATTCGCCAGTCAGGATCAGCCGCTCTCACCGGACGCATGGCGTTGGGCCGGATGGAAGACAAGGACCTATCTTGGGTTTGTTGCACAACTCATCCGGCATCTGCGGCAGACGCGACCGGGACTTCTGGCCGCTGTGGTCGTGCATGAGCGTGCAGTCTTCTGGCCTGCGGATGCCTTAATCGAGTATGGAGAGGATGTGCTGGAGACAAAACAACGTGGGCTTCACATCATCGTTCAGGCGGAGTTCAGCATGCCGGAACGATTGGATGAGTTGGTGGCGAGGATGGAAACGGTGCGGCAACGATTGGTGCCGCTAGTTGGGGATGGACGGCAACTCTGGCTGGGTGTGCCCATAGATAAGTCGAATCTCTCTACTTTCCCCACTGCCGTGAGAGCCGCACTCTCGACACAAGCCGGGCAAGCAGGATCACACGTGCTGCTGATGAATGGGTCGGCGATTCCTTGACAAAAGAAGCGTTGACCACTACGATCCCAAAAAAATCTTGGAAGTTCAGGCTAAGGCTGAGTAATGATGCGTGAGCGCTCGGCTTTCACTTGACCTTAACCTTAGTCTAGGCCTTCTCCAAAGGGGAGCGAGCATGATTCCGAAAGATCTCCGTTATCACAAAGAGCATGAATGGGTACGTGTGAGCGGCACACAGGCCACTGTCGGCATCAGTGATTTTGCCCAGGATGCCTTGGGCGATATCGTATTCATTGATATGCCCAAGGTTGGTGCCGTCGTCAAGGCCGGGCAGCAGATCGGCGAGGTCGAATCGACAAAGACGACATCCACGATTTACACGCCTGTGAGCGGTACCATTTCCAAGGTGAATGCCGATCTAAAAGATCACCCGGAAGTCGTGAACTCCGATCCCTATGGTAAAGGCTGGATGGTGGTGCTTGATCTATCGAGCGCGAGCGAGGTGGAGAAGCTCATGACCGCAGAACAGTATGAAGCCTTTCTTGCTAGCCAGAAGAAAGGTTAAGGTCAAGGCTGAGGTTGAGCCTCGGAATACCGTTCGTGTCTAGTCGACCAGCCTAAACCTCAACCTAGATATGTCAGTACAAACTCACATCGCCATTCTCGGCGCTGGACCTGGTGGGTATGTTGCCGCGATTCGCGCGGCCCAACTTGGCGCTCGTGTCACGGTCGTTGAGTCCGATGCGCTCGGCGGCGTTTGTTTGAATTGGGGCTGTATTCCCAGCAAAGCGCTCCTGTCCGTCGTCGAGCTTGGCGACAAGGTGACAAAATCCAAGGACTTGGGGCTGCTGGTCCAAGGACCGGTCGGCTACGACCTCGCGCGGATGGTCGCACGGAAAGATCAGGTGGTGGCAACGCTTGTGAAGGGTATCGCTACACTCTTCAAGGCGTGGAATATCGAGCATATCCAGGGAACCGGATCACTGCGCGATCGGCAAACGGTCACAGTGACGGCGACCGATGGCTCGTCGCGGGATGTTCAAGCCGATGCGATCGTGATTGCCACTGGGTCATCCTGGCCGAACCTTCCGCAGTTTCCGATCGACGGGCAACAGTTGCTCACCAGCAAGCACCTCTTGGACCTCGATCGCATGCCTGCCAGTCTACTGATCGTCGGGGCGGGAGTCGAAGGATGCGAATTCGCCGCGCTCTATAGCGGTATGGGGACTAAGGTCACAATCGTTGAATTGATGGCACGCGTTCTTCCCCTGGAGGATGCCGACATCTCATCGACGATGGAGAGGGAGTTGAAGAAACGCGGTGTGGAGGTCCTGACCGGAACCACCGTCGAGAGACTGGAGCGGTCACCGGCGACGATCACCGCCCATCTCAAAGAGGGCACGCAGGTAGTGGCTGAGAAGTTGCTGATCTCCGTGGGGCGAGGATTGAATAGCCGAGGGATTGGATTGGAGCAGGTGGGGGTGCAGACGGGACGGCGGGAGGAAATTCTAGTAGACGAGCGGATGGAAACCTCTGTGCCGGGGATCTATGCGATCGGCGACGTGGTCGGCAAGGTGATGTTGGCGCATGTCGCCTCGGCTCAGGGTAAAGTCGCGGTTGAAAACATCATGGGACATCAGGCGACAGTCCGTTACGACGTCATCCCTGCCGGAATTTTTACCCTCCCGGAAATCGGCCGCGTGGGCATGACGGAACAACAAGCACGCGAACAAGCTCAGGCTGCCGGCGAGAACCCCGACGGGGCTGTGAAGGTGGGACGTTTTCGATATGCCGGGGTAGGGAAGGCGCAAGCGACGGGGGATACGGCGGGATTCTACAAGGTCATTGCCGAATCGGCGAGCGGTAGAATTCTTGGCGTGCATATCCTCGGATCCCATGCAGCCGATCTGGTGCATGAAGCAGCCATGGCGATGCAAACGGGGGCGACTGTGACGGACATGGCCGAGATGATCCATGCTCACCCGACGCTCTCCGAAGGCCTGATGGAAGCAGCCGAAGATGTCGAAGGGAAGGCCATTCACCAGGTACGAAAGCGGATGCAATAATGTGGCAATCGCTCCTTCTCAAGCTCGGAATGTTCACGGCCACGATGGGAGTCGTTTTCTGGATTGGGTGGACTGTGCCTGCTTCCTTCGATCGAGGGGGCAATCTTACAGACACATCATCTGAGGACTCGAAAACCGAGCTGTCATCCAGCAGTGGACAGGACACTGGGGGAAGTTCATCGCCCGTCGCTTTGATGTCGAATCAGCCGTCCAATGCTACACCGAAACGCTCTCATCAGGACCTACTCGATTTGAATCAGGCGACGGAAGAGGATTTTGAGGCTCTGCCAGGGATCGGTCCCCGGTTGGCCGAACGGATTCTGGAGTATCGGAAATCGGCTGGAGCTTTTCACTCGCCTGATGAATTGCGAGCCGTCAAAGGGATCGGGAAAAAGACGTTTGAGCGGATTCGTCCATTGATCACAGTGTCGGCGAGTGGCGAACATTCGGGCAGAGGGAAGAAGGCGACATGAGCGAACTTTGCCGTCAGCTCGAATTGATCCTTCGCGGAGCTGTGGAGGTCATTCAAGCGGCAGAACTGGAAACGAAACTGACACGTTCCTTAAGGGAAAATCGGCCGCTTCGAGTAAAAGCAGGCTTCGACCCCACCGCACCGGACCTGCATCTGGGCCATACGGTCTTGATCCACAAACTCAAACATTTCCAGGAACTCGGACATCACGTAATCTTCTTAATCGGCGATTTCACCGGCATGATCGGCGATCCGACAGGCCAATCGGAGACGCGCGTGGCGCTTTCGAAAGACAAAGTCTTGGAGAATGCCAAGACTTACGAGCGGCAGATATTCAAGATTCTCGACCCTGCGAAGACTCTGGTGGAATTCAACAGCCGATGGATGAGTACGATGACAGCAGAAGGGTTAATCCATCTGAGTGCGCATTACAATGTGGCGCGTATGCTCGAGCGGGATGACTTCCACAAGCGGTACCATGAGCAGAAGGCAATCAGCATTCATGAGTTTATGTATCCTCTCGTGCAGGGCTATGATTCTGTGGCGCTCAAGTCCGATGTCGAACTGGGCGGCACCGATCAGAAATTTAATCTGTTGGTGGGGCGTGATCTACAACGGGCCTATGGTCAAGAACCGCAGGTCGTCATCACAATGCCGTTACTGGAAGGAACGGATGGTGCGCGAAAGATGAGCAAAAGTTTTGGAAACTACATTGCCTTGGAAGATACACAGAACGACATGTTCGGAAAGGTGATGTCGATCAGTGACGTGTTGATGCTTCGGTACTATGAGTTACTCACGACGGAAGATCTGGCCGGCGTCAGGACCGCTCATCCCATGGAGGCGAAGCAAGCCCTCGCCGAGTTGATCGTCGCTCGGTATCATGGTAACGAAGCAGCTAAGCAAGCTCGTGCCGACTTTCAACGGAAGTTTTCTGAACGCGAGTTTCCCTCGGAGCCGGACGTGTTGTTGACATTGCACGTAAGGGACATGATCGGGATTGACATCCGTGGAGAGAGCGACATTCGATTGCCGGAGCTCGTAGAGAAGACCAAGCTCGTCTCAAGCAAAAGCGAAGCCAGACGGTTGATTATTCAAGGTGGTATTGAGATTGATAACAGGAAAGAATCTGATCCTAATAAACTGATTACATTCAAGGTAAATCAACGACGGCGACTTAAGATCGGTCGAAGAAAATTTGCGATTGTGGAGTTTAAGCCCGATACCGAAAGTTGAAGTCTTCCTTGCTTGAGATCGGATGCGAGCTTGTCGCAAGGGAGCACTCTAATAACGTGGGCAAGAAATTGACCCCACGAATGCATAATTGCAATGTCCAACCCGTGGGGGCGCAATTTAAACTGTACACAAGTTTGAAGAGTTCAAAAACTGTGTGTCGTTTACGTAAACAGGTCTAAAACCGTTATATCCGTACCTGCCAAGCCTGATCCCTATCCCCTTTAACTGGTATGTCTTTTTCAAACTAGGGGTCCTCCTAGTTTCTCCAAGTGGACGCTTGTCGTATGAGAGAGGTCGTATCCCATCGTACATATTGCTTGGGAGGACCATATGCATCAAACAGACCTTCTTGAAGCGGCCATCTGCCAAAAACTCGCTCGGTTCGGCAGCTGCTCAATGGAGCTACTCACCTCCCAGTTACCCGATTATTCCTGGGCTGAGGTCTTTGACGCCGTGAAGCGACTTACACGGGATAACACCGTTGTCATTAAACATCCGGGTCCGTGCCTCTGCCTCCCTCGCTCACACCGTATTGGTTTCGCGAGGCGCGCCCAGGTGACGCCAGGTCCGGATCCCACCATGAGCAGGTAACACGGAATCTGACGCGCTTTTGCGAACACCTAGGAGTCTTTCAGAAGCCCACCGATTTCACCGGCTGGTAGAGGAGCGAATCACCAGCATCGATCGCTCTTTGCCCTGGGCTCAGCGCACGATGCTAGCGGCCGGCAGATCGCCAGGGAATCCGTACGGCATTTGGCCCACAGACCCACTGGCAGATCACAGGACATAGACAGGGAAGCGATGGTAGGGCGAATCGAGAAGGGCATGGGCACCTCGCAGGGATGCCAATTCTGGAGGGACACGAACCGAAGGTGCAAGGGCCGGCCCATTATGCACGACGGTATTCAGGCCGAGCGTAAATGCCATTCTGACAAAGTTTGAAGGTGAGCTAACTCGCTATCCCTCCTTTGCCACACACGATGTTCCACAGAATGGCAGCGGCACTTCGTGGTGGAACCGGACTCCACTTGTTAGCTTGGTCATCACGTGCGACCACCACATTACCCTGTCCAATATTGTTTGAGTAATACTTATACGCAAGGTGACGGGAGCGTTCCGCCGCGCAGTCGAATTGCTGTTGCCAGGTGGCAGACAAATACGATTTACCCTCACTAGTTTGTACGAACTTGAAATCATACAACACCCACATCTTCACCAGATCCCCTGTGCGGTGAAGGGTGGTAGGATCAACGTAGATCATAAAGCCACCAGCGCCCTCGGCATTGCTAATCGGACGCCACTCTGCATGGGCTGGAACACTATTCAAAAAGATGAAGGCTGGCAGCGCCCAAAAAATAGTTAAGAACAGGAGAGGACCGCACACTCGTAGTTCGTTGCTCAATCCGCTTCCAGAGCGAGCTGCTTTACACGGATTACACCATTTAAGAGGTTTCACACGTATCGCCCTCCTTTTTGTGCCGCTCACAGCACCATCGACTGGTTACACGTCTAACAAAGCCGCTGGGTTGGCGTCTCTTCCGGTGGATTCTGAGGCTCCGTTGCACTGTCCTCTCTGGCAGGAGCTACATTCTAGAAGGGTTGCGAACGAAGGCGCAAGGGCTGAACCGCTATCTCAGGTTTCAGTGGTTCGATCCCACTAGAGCGGATCAATCTAACTTCCGCACTTCATCGGCGATTGCTAGAATGTCGAGACAATGCAAATCCGAAGTGGAGGGAGGCAAATATGAACTGGTCCACACGTCTTATCACGGCGCTCTCTCTGACTACGCTAGTGGTTCTCTTCAAGCGTATTGTGACACGAAAGCCACGGCCACTCCCTTACCGAAAACAAGAATCTAAGTGGCCCAGTCGGAGTTATCGCGAGCCTTCTTAAGGCGAATTTGTGAGCCTTCTTTAGGTGGGCATTTACGGAGCGGTCTCGTCCCCTGTGTAAAATTAATTCATCAGAGAGTCCACGGGTCATATCCTGCATCGTTTGCGATTCATAATCCGAGAGGTCAGGCGAATTGGTAGGTCATCGACAGATGCTCGCACTGCGTCATACTTCAATCGTTTAAAATCACTCTTCGGCACAGTCCTCCACCGCACTGAATTGTAAACCACAGAAATTCGAACGGCTTCTACTTTATCATTTCAGCGATCCGTGACCGGTGCTGAAAGATAGCACATGATTCTGATTGTTCACCTTCGCTTCAATATGGTCACCCGGCTCGATGCCTGCGGCCTTCAGGAGAGGGAGGTCGATTTGCAACCGCACCTCTTTGTCATCCTGAGCCTTGATCACACAATCATTCCCTTCAACGCGTAACACTTCGCCTTGAATGGTTTTTCCGGCTGGTGACTGGCCGCGCTCCATCTGATGCAATTGCGGTTCACCAGTCCCCTGACCGCTTGGTATGCGATCATCAAATACCTCTGTCTGTGCGACTGTGGACAGCCCCATGGTGAGGAGAAGCCCACAAAATACAACGCCGAGGACTTTGGGAAGAGACGGCATGACAGTCACCTTGGTAGAGGATTGACACACTGAAAAGCAATCATACCCATCCCGCAGAATTCTAGGAACTCGTACATTCCCTAGGTGTGAAAGAAAAAGTTCCATCGGGAAGGCCACAAGTCGGGTCAAAGCTGTGCCAGAGACAGCTGGGCCGTAGACATCTTCGTGGAATGGTAATTGCGGGGATATAAAGACGAGAGGCGGTGCAGTTAGTGCGGAAGGGACTTGGAGCAGGCTGCCGTGCGTATGGGCTGGTCAACCATCGTGCTGACGGGAATGCGCCGTTGGCGGCGAGGTCTTCAC
>DATDFW010000024.1:0-2080 GCA_036522375.1 Nitrospiraceae bacterium | reverse complement strand
ATCGCACGATATGGCGGCCAACCTTTCGTGGCTCCTGCCCTCCGAGAAATCCCGATCAAGGACAATCCCGTGGCGTTGCGCTTCGGCGCCAGACTGATTAACGGAGAGGTCGATATCCTCATCCTCATGACGGGCATTGGCACAACGACTCTCCTCGATATTCTACGTGCGCGCCATCCTCTGGCGTCGATTATGGCCGGGCTCAAGCAGACGGCAATCGTTGCTCGTGGGCCTAAGCCGGTTGCGGCACTCAAGACGCTTGGCATCATACCTACGCTCACCGTGCCGGAACCGAACACATGGGTCGAAGTAGTCTCCACGCTCGACGAGTACCGCCCCGTCAAGGGTCTCCGCGTTGCCGTGCAGGAATATGGCATATCCAATCCCGATTTATTGGAAGCCTTGAAGCAGCGAGGAGCCGAGGTGTTTCCCGTTCCTATTTATCGGTGGGCACTGCCGGAAGATACAGGTCCCTTGAAGCAGGTCCTCGGCCATATCATTGCAGGAAACATTCAGGTGCTGTTGGTCACCAACGCCGTACAGATCGATCATGTGATGCAGATACTCGAACAAGAAGGCACAACCGCGCAGTTCAAAAACGCGTGCAAGAAGATGGTCGTCGCATCCATCGGTCCCACTGCCAGCGAACGCCTCACACACTATGATTTACCCGTGGACTTCGAACCTTCACATCCGAAATTGGGAGTACTCGTCAAAGAAACCAGTGAACAGGCCCACACACTCTTGAGCCCTTAATGCAGAATACGGCACGATGAATTTGAAAACCTTGCCCAGGCCTCACGGTCGGCGTATTGTCGATCCGGCCACCGCTCACCGGGTGTTTATTCTTCAATCGGAGTGAAGTAGATCGGCAGCTGAAACAGGGCGTCCGACAAGGGCCGTATCTTGACATGCTGGTATTCCACGCTCCAACTGCCATCCTTCTTCATCAACTTCAGCGGAAAATGTATATCGGTCGCCACCCACTGGTAATACACGTCCGTCCGTTCGTTCTGTTTCGTGGTCACTTCATATAAGATCGTCTGGTGGCCCTCCCGTGTTTCTTCTCCGATTTCTTCCCGCGAGACTTCTCCTTCCAGCTTCTCCGTCACCATCGGATCCTGCTCCCCGCTGTACGGCACGGTCTTGAAATGTCTGATGCGAGAGAGCAACAACCAGACGATCCGTTGATCCTTCCGCACGATGCTGACGCTGACCGGCCCGCTCGCATGATGCTCGAGCCGCCACATGTCGTCCCGATAGAAGAGGGCGTCCTTACCAGTGCGGCCGTCGATTGTAGTGATGCGATCAGCGGTGAACTCCAGGCCCCAAGCCGGGAGATTGGCTCCAACGCCTAGTGCGACAAATAAGATGGTGAGGATTCGTGACATCGATGCTCACTGTATCATGGTCGAGGGACCAGCTTACCGACAGTCAAGCGGAAATCGAAAGGACCGCCGCGCCTTGAAACGATCCAGATTTGAGATCCTGTAGCGCTCGATTAGCCTCTTCAAGTGAAAAGCGAACCGTATGTGGTTTAATAGGAATCGCAGCAGCCTCATGCAACAGATCGAGGCCGTCTTGCTTCGTATTGGCCGTCACGCTTCGAATGACTCGCTCGCCAAAGACCTCTCGATCATAGTCGAGCGAAGGAATCGGCGTCATGTGAATACCGGCGAGAGCGAGTGTGCCACCACGTTCCAATGCGCGCAAGGCCAGCGGGACTAGTTCTCCGGCCGGCGCAAAGATAATCGAGCCGTGGAGTCTGTCCGGAGGACTGTCGGTCGCCCCTCCCACCCATGTGGCGCCCAATTCCCGTGCAAGACGTTGATGCTCCGGTTTCAACGAACTAACATAGACCTGACAGCCCCAATGACGAGCAATCTGAATGGCAATATGTGCGGACGCGCCAAACCCATAGAGACCGAGCCGCTGGCCCGGCTGGATTCCACTCAAACGCAATGCGCGGTAGCCGATGATCCCGGCACAGAGGAGGGGGGCCGCTTCTTCATCACGGAAAACTTCTGGAATCGGGTAGGCAAATGCTGCCGGAACGAGCGCATATTCTGCATACCCTCCA
>DATDFW010000023.1:0-8607 GCA_036522375.1 Nitrospiraceae bacterium | reverse complement strand
CCTCACGCCGTGATTGGACGAAGGACTTTACGATACGGATGCCGGAGATCACTTCCTCGATCAGGATACTCAGGGCGGCGGTTTGATCTTGAATTGATGTCGAGAGAGATTTCAGCCTTCGCCCGAAGAACTTGGCGACGAGGACGAGCAACGGGAGCAGAACCAGGATCAAGAGGCAGAGCCGCCAATTCATCGTCAAGAGAAAGGCGATTCCTCCGACGAAGGTCACGAGCTGTTTTGCACTATCGATCGGCGTTTCGGTGACGACCGATTGAATGACCGTGACGTCGTTCATGAGCCGTGAGAGGAGTTCGCCGGTCCGCCGGCGCGCAAAGAAGCTCACCGAGAGGGTATGGAGATGTGCAAAGAGATGCCGGCGAAAGTCGGCGACGATGCGTTGCGAAATCCATGCAGTCAGGTAGCTATGGCCCATCGAACAGAATCCCTGCAGGACAACGAGCCCGAGAAAGATGGCGATCAAGTCCGTCATCCTGGACTGGTCGTGCTGCACGGTAATGATGTCCCACAGGGCACCGGCTAACCGCAGCAGGGCCAGATTGATGGCGGCGACCCCCATGACCAGCAGGCCTGCCAGCACCATCCTGGACAGGTAGGGTTTCAGGAACGGAAGAAATCGTGAGAAGGTGGACATGATCAGGAGCGATCTTAGAGGAGGTGATTATGGAAAACCAAGTGAGTGCGGCAGAGGAGGGACTCAAGCCGGAGGTGTTGCGGTAGCTACAGCTGTGCGATGGATTCGATTAGGTTCTTGTTGATGGCCACGAAGTCCGAACGTTCCTTCTCATTGATCAACACGTCGGTAAGGCTGATGAAGAGCCGTTGCTCTTCATTAATGGCATCGGACACACGATTCCGCATAGGAGGAATGAGAAAGTCGCCAACGTAGACATAGGTCGCGGTCCGAACGCGGATGCGGACCTTCTTGCCTTCGGGCACGGACTCCTCCTTTCCTTATTCGGATGAGCCTAGCTTTTGCGACGTTCGAACTTTTGACGCCGACGCAGCTTTTTATATTTGTGCTTGCGCATTTTTTTTCGGCGTTTTTTCAGCACACTGGACATTCGTGTTCTCTCCTACGAGGCGGCGAGTGTAGGGGTTTTCACCACAAATTGCAAGGTCATCGAGAGATCAAATTGATCTTCATTGGCACGCAGCCCCGCAGGCGTGCCTTTGCGAAGCTGCGGTGTGATGAAGTCTGCATCGCACGCTGCTTGACCTGTCTGATAGCCATTCCTATACTGCTGTCATGTTATTACCGTACAAATTTCCACTGTTTCTCTTTGTGGTTCTGCTCAGCTCGGTATTCTTAACCAGCGCCGGTTGTGGCGGCAAAAAGATTCAATATCCCGACGATCACGAGCGGTACCTCCGTATTGATCGGGCAATAGAATCGCTCCGCCAAGCCTATGTGAAGAAAGATTCGTCGGATCTGGTCTCGCTCATGATACCGAGTGACCAGGTTGATCGGCTGCGGGAAGAGGCCCAGGACGATTTCGAGACGTTTAGCGCCATTTCGTTGGATTTTACGGTCGAGCGTATTATGGTCGAAGGGGACAATGTCGATGTGTTCGTACATTGGCAAGGTTTGTGGAAAAAGGATGCGGACGATCCTGGCCTCCGGCAGCGGGGCCATACACGACTGCAATGGGTAGGAACACAATCGATTCAATTACGCGGGGTTCAGGGCGATTCTCCATTTGGTATGAAAGCGCGGCAGGCAACAGTCGATCCCATCCGTTCTCCCACGAAGAAGTAACCCATGCCATCTCCTCGATTCCATGCGCCGGTCAATGCCGATTTTCTGGTTATTGGGAGCGGTGTGGCCGGTCTCCGGGCGGCATTGGAACTGAGCCGTGCCGGTCGTGTCATGGTGCTGACGAAAGGACATCCACTTCAGAGCAGTTCGATTCACGCGCAGGGTGGGGTGGCAGTGGCGATGAGTGAGGAAGATGATGTGGCCATCCATTTAACCGATACACTCAAAGCGGGGCATGGGCTTTGTCGGAAAGAAGCGGTGCGGGTCCTCGTTGAAGAAGGGCCTGAGAGGATCCAAGAATTGATCAAGTGGGGGGCCAAGTTCGACAAAGTCGGCGGCAAGTTTGCCTTTGCTCGTGAGGCGGCCCACAGTCGAAGCCGCATTCTGCGCGCGCGGGGGGATGCGACGGGGAACGAGATGGTGCGAGTGTTGATTGCCGAGGTGAATCGACAGGAACGTATTCAGCGATTGGATCACCACTTTACGGTTGATCTCGTCGTCGATGCTGGACAGTGCAGCGGGGCCGTTGTGTTGGATGAAGGGTCTGGTCGCCAGTTCGTGCTCCCGGCTCGTGCTGTTATGCTGACTACCGGTGGGGCAGGGCAGATCTATGCGCGGACGACCAATCCTTCGAGTGCCACCGGTGATGGGATGGCCATGGCACTTCGCGCAGGCGCGGTGCTCCAGGATATGGAGTTCGTTCAATTCCATCCCACGGCACTGTATCTGCCGTCGAGTCCACCGTTCCTGCTGTCGGAAGCGATGCGAGGAGAGGGTGCGCAGTTGCGCAACAATAAAGGGGCGCTCTTTATGCAACGTTACCATCCTATGGGGGCGTTAGCGCCGAGGGACATTGTATCGCGCGCGATCTTAGCGGAGATGGCGGCGACAAAAGCCCGTCATGTCTATCTTGATGTGACTCACTTGGGTGCGGAATTTGTCAAACGACGTTTCCCGACGATCTATGCGACCTGCCTTCGCTATGACATCGATATCACGGAAGAATGGATCCCTGTGTCTCCCAGCGCGCATTATATGATGGGCGGGGTCTGGACTGATCTGAACGGTGCGACAACAGTCCCGGGGCTCTTTGCTGCCGGAGAGGTGGCCTGTAGCGGTGTGCATGGAGCGAATCGTCTGGCGAGTAACTCGTTACTTGAAGGACTGGTGTTTGGTGTGCGTGCGGCATCGGCAGCTGTGGCGTTTGCCGACCAACACACACTCCCCGCACTGTCATCTCAGGAGCCCGTGTTTCGAGCGAGCCAATTCGGGTCACTGGAGGATGCGGAAAAATTGCGAAGCTCACTTCGGCGAACGATGTGGGGACAAGTTGGCGTTATTCGTTCAGGCGAGTCTCTGATTCGGGCTTGTGCTCAACTGTCTCGGTGGGCTCAATTGGTGAGTCAGCCGTTCGCGAATCGAGCCGCGCTCGAAGTGAAAAATATGGTACAGGTCGCTCAATGCGTCGCGGAAGCGGCTCTGTGGCGAGAGAATAGCGTCGGGGCCCATTACCGATCAGACTTTCCAGAGACCAAGCGGGCTGGCTGGCAACAACACAGTCGACTATCGAGCGGGGAAGTCGTTAGTGGGAAGACATTTCATAAATCACGGGGGTTGCTGGTGTCTCCGCGGGGGCGTATCGTCCGACCGGTCGCTCCGTGATGACACCATCGCGGACAAGGAATGTGCGGTAGTATCGAAGAACTTTCCGGACATATTGTCTGGTTTCATCGAACGGAGGAAGGGCCTGATAGCGGTCGACTGCGTTCTCTCCGGCATTGTAGGCCGCCAGGGCCAGCGGTAGGTTTCCATGGAACCGGTCAAGCAGTTGGCGTAGGTATTTCGTCCCTCCGCCCACATTATCATCCGGATCATACATGTCCCGCACGTCTAGGCGCACAGCCGTCTGCGGCATCAGTTGCATCAGGCCTATCGCACCAGCACGAGACACTGCCCGTGGATCAAAGTCCGATTCCGCTTTGATGACGGCGCGGATCAACGCGGGATGGAGCTGGTGTTGCGATGAGTAACGACGAATGACTGGTTCCAGTTCTCGTTCTGACAAGATGGCGTGGAATCTGTTTGATTCGATCTCAACTTTTCGATAGCGCGAGTCTGACGGGACATTGGTCAGGGAGATCGAACCGTCGTGTCCGACAAACTGATAAATGTCCGCCCTGGTTGTTGGCACGGAGACGGTCAGTAAGCCAATTACCGCGATGACTGTAGTGGTGAGCCCAATGGCCGTCTGCCGTTCGAGAGATGCCAATAGGAGATAGAATGTGTAGCGCATGGGTGCAACGATACCAGTCCGCCTCTGGGTGTCAAGAAAATGCACCTCTTGTGCCAAGGGCCCAATTATAAATACTGTGTGAAAACAATGGGATTTTTGAGGATATGACGACGCTAGGGTTCTAAAAACCGCGATTTGTTGGCAACAAAATACGCATGGAGCTGCTGAGTGACAAGTCCCGGGGCTCCATTTCCAACCGGATGTCCGTCCACCATAGTAACCGGCATCATTTCCAGACTTGTGTTAGTGATAAAACATTCGTCTGCCTTACGGATTGCGTCAATTCCGAAATGTCCTTCGTCAACCGGGATGTGCATTTCTTGAGCGAGACCGATGACAATGTTGCGGGTGATACCGTCCAGCAAGCCGCATGCAAGCGCAGGGGTGCAGAGCCTGCCTGCTCGGACGAAGAAGAGATTGCTGACCGTGCATTCTGTGAGATGTGATTCCCAATTGAGCAGAATGCTATCGAAGACGCCGGCCGCGATTGCTTCCCGTTTAGCCATGATATTATTCAAAAAATTGGTGGACTTGACCTGAGGCGAGAGCGCGCTGGGCAGATTCCTCCTGGTCCGAGCGACGATCAGTTTCACGCCGACACGATATTGCTCGGGTGGGGGAGGGTGAAGCGGTTTCGTCATGATCACTACGGTTGGGGTTGGACAGAGAGCTGGATCGAGGCCGATGTCGCCTGCTCCTCGGGAGATGGTGATGCGAAGATAGGCGTCGGTGCGTTCGTGCCCGACGTCGTTCCGGGTCATCGCTTCGTGGAGGAGTGGAGGCCAATGCTGTTCGGAAATCGGGACCATCAGGCCGATCGCGTCTGCAGACCGGCGAAGCCGAGCAAGATGCAAGTCCCTCATGAAGATCCGACTCCCGTACGAGCGAATTGTTTCATAGACGCCATCTCCATAGAGAAAACCATGATCGAAGACGGAGACGACTGCTTCCTCCTGTTTTACGAATCGATCATTGAGATAAATCCACATGATTAGGTTTGTTGCAGTGCGCTGAAGAAAGCCTGGGCTTTCTGGAGCGTTTCCTCGTATTCCTTGGCCGGGTCGGAATCGGCGACTATTCCGGCACCCACTTGCAGATATCCCTTCCCCCCGCACCATATCAACGTTCGAATGATGATGTTGAGATCGAGGTCACCGTTCCAGCCTATGTACCCAAATGATCCGGTGTAGGGGCCACGGCGTACCGGCTCCAGCTCCTCAATAATTTCCATGCAGCGGATCTTTGGCACGCCTGTGATGGTTCCTCCGGGAAAGAGCGCCTGAATCAGATCAAAGGGTGTGGCATCGGGCCTCAAGCCGCCGCTGATATTGGACACGAGGTGACTGACGTGGGAGTACTGTTCAACCGACATGAATTCATCGACATGCACGCTGCCGAATTGGCAGACGCGGCCCAAGTCATTCCGTTCGAGATCGACGAGCATTACGTGTTCCGCCCGCTCCTTTTCATTGGTGAGTAATTCGTTGACGAGGCGCTGATCATCATGTGTGTCGAGTCCACGAGGTCTGGTTCCGGCGATCGGACGCGTATCCGCCCGTCTGTTGTGGAGGCGGACGAGCCGTTCGGGCGATGAGCTGATCAGCGTGACGTCGTCGAAATGCAGGAGACCTGAAAAAGGAGAGGGATTCACGGTTTGCAGACGCCGATAAAGTTCCTGTTCGTAGCGCTGTCGATCCGCTCTGTCGTCGTAGGAGCTAAGAGGCTTCAACGTGAAACGGTGCGACAGATTGGCTTGGTAAATATCTCCTGCTGCAATATATTCCTGGCAGCGCCATACTCGTTGAATATAGGCATCCCGTGTATGGTCCGGATGAAAGGCCAACTGACCGAGAGTAGGACGGGCATTGAGAGAGGATGGTCTTGCGCTCAACCTGGCTTCCCACTCGGCCAGCCTGTCCAAACCCTCGCGATAGAGCTTCTCTCGTGGCTCTCCCAAAAACCGTTCCATAGGGGGACAAAAGACAATCTTCAGATGGCCGGTCAGATGATCGACAGCGGTGACGATATCGTACAGACCGAATTGTAAATGAGGGAGTAGCAGATCGTCCTGGGCGATGGACGGAAGCGTTTCAAATTCGCGCACGAGATCGTAGCTGAGGTACCCGACAGCTCCACCTAAAAAACTTGGAAGGCCCTCAGGAGATTCGATGTGCGGGCCGGCGAATAATTGGCAGAGGCTTCCGAAAAGATCTTTGGATAAGCACTCGTGTCCGTCGCGGGTCCAACGCGAAGCCTGTCCCTGTCGCCCAGTCAGCACCGAGAAAGGGGTGCTCCCAAGAAATGAATAGCGGGATCCGCCATCTGTTCCCTTCCCGCTGTCCAGCAGAAACGATGGCTGGGAGGGAGACGCAATCAGACAGTACAATTCAAGGGGAGTCCTCCCTTGGCCATCCATCGTGAAAACCAGGGGCTGTGGTGGACCATTCAGGAACGAGAGTTGGGAAAAACGAGTCATGGGTGAACGTGGATCGTTCTACACATACGATGAGTCACTCACTATACTCCACTGTATCGACGGTGTCACAGCGCAGAGTCGGCTTGACAAATTTAGGATGATTCTGCTTGAATTGCGCGCCCGCCATCGGCAGAGTCCTTGCGCTATGGGCTGCAATGCACTCTCCTCCGTGGGTACGACATGCCCCCCTCACAAGATCCATTGTATACGGGGCTTGGCCAAGCGGTCCGGATCGCAACCGATCTGCTCGCTGCCCTAATTGTCGGAGGAGCGGTGGGATGGGTATGTGACACATACCTCTTTGATTCCACCCCCTGGGGGATGGTCGGAGGGTTGGTGTTGGGTATCGTGGCCGGGATCAGGAATGCGTACCGATCGGCCCAGCGGTGGCCGAAGACATAACGCCTTTCTCTGAGGAGAAAGAACAAGGGCACCATGGAAGAAAGTCCGCTTCATCAATTCGAACTTCAGAACTGGATTCCAATCTCGCTTGGTGGATTGGATATTTCCATTAATAAGGCCGTTGTCTTCATGTGGATTGTTGTCTCCTTGGCGGCGGTGCTCATGGTGATGGCAGGATCGTCGCGCAAGCTGGTGCCCGGCAAGTTGCAGAGCCTGGCGGAAATGATGGTGGATTTCATTCGCAGCATGATCATGGATACGATGGGGAAGGACGGCATGCGATTTTTCCCTCTCATCGCCACACTGTTTCTCTTTATCCTCTTCAGCAATCTTATCGGGTTGATCCCCGGCACCTACACCGTGACGAGTCAGATTATTGTGACGGCTGTGTTCTCTTGCCTCGTGTACGGGCTCAGCTTGGTTATAGGATTCTGGTTACACGGGATAAAGTTTCTGGGTATTCTCATTCCGCCCGGTACGCCCGGATGGTTGCTGCCATTGATGATACCGATCGAATTGATCAGTCAGTTGGCACGGCCCATTTCGCTGGCTGTTCGGTTATTTGCGAATATGACGGCTGGCCACGTGATGCTCGCGGTTCTGTTCAGTCTGACGATCGGCGGCGGATTGTTGATCGGGTGGTTACCTTTTGCGTTCACGGTAGCGATCTACGGATTGGAATTTGGTATCGCGTTCATTCAAGCCTATATTTTCAGCATATTGACCTGTGTCTACTTGGGGGACGCGTTTCATTTACATGGCCATGATGAGCACGCGCATTAGCGCGTGTGAGTTCAGACAAGGGAGGAGTAAGACATAATGGATTCAGCAGCAGCAGGGTTGATCGGGATGGGGTGTGCCGCAGCAGGGTTTGCCGGAGCCGGTGTGGGAATCGGCTACATCTTTGGGAAGATGATTGAAGTAGTGGCACGCCAGCCGGAAGCAGAAGCTCGCGTCACGAAATATATGTGGATCGGGTTTGCGCTGGTGGAAGCCATCGCGCTCTATGGCCTGGTCATTGCCTTCATCATTATGGGTTTTCGCAAGTAGGAGCAGGCTTAGGTCTGGGTAAAGGTCGAGGGACGTATTTCCGTTCAGCCTTACCGCAGCCTTTCTGATGTGAACTATGCCACAGTTTGAATCTGATTTTTTTTCTTCCTTAATTTTCTGGGAAGTCATATCGTTTGGGATTCTCTTGTTCGTGCTCTATAAGTATGCATTTCCCGGCATCTTGAGCGCATTGGAAGAGCGGGAAAAAAGAATTAAGGACAGCCTCGATCAAGCCGAGCATCACCGGTCGGAAGCTGAACGGAAACTCAAGGAGTACGAAGCCAAGTTGAACTCCGCGGCGAAGGAGGCCGAGGGAGTCCTCGCCGCCGCCAAGGAACGGGCTCAGCGGCTTATGGAAGAAAATGAGCAGCGGATGACGACCGAAGCCGAGCGGATCAGGGGTGACGCGACGCGTGAAATCGATCATGAGCGGCGCAAGGCGATTCAAGATATTCGCTCCCACACGACTGATTTGGCCCTGCTGGTTGCGGAGAAGGTGGTGCAGCGAAGTCTGAATGAAGCGGACCACCGGAAATTCGCAGACGAGGCGCTCGAGGCGCTGTCAAAGTCCTACCAACGATAAGGCTTGGACCTGGCGAGGTCAGCCTA
>DATDFW010000022.1:0-2818 GCA_036522375.1 Nitrospiraceae bacterium | reverse complement strand
GAAGACTTGACCCATCGGATCCAGTCCACGCTGATCTGGCGCGAGCAGGAAGATCTGCTGCGCAGCGTGCCAGGCATCGGTCCTGTCGTCAGTCGGACTCTGCTCGCAGAGTTGCCGGAGTTGGGCACGTTGACGCACAAGCAGATCGCGGCTTTGGTTGGGGTGGCGCCGTTGAACCGTGACAGCGGGACCTTGCGGGGGCGACGCACCACCTGGGGCGGCCGTGCGGTGGTCCGCGCCGCCCTCTACATGAGCACCTTGGTCGCCACCAAACACAACCCGGTCATCAAAGTTTTCTATCAACGTCTACGTGGGGCTGGCAAGATGCCCAAAGTGGCGCTCGTGGCCTGCATGCACAAGCTGGTGACGATTCTCAATGCCATCGTCAAACATCGAACACCGTGGCGTCTCGCAGTGCAGAACCCTTGACAATCAAGACGGTTGCTAAACCGCTTGTCGGCTCTCCACAAAAACTGCAAGAGATTGGGTCTTAAACCCTTCAAAATTTCGAACTGCCGGAACTTACTTTCGGTTGAGCGGAAGGATGAAAGTTGATCACGCCTCCTCGGTTCATTCGACTTGCCCGCATTGGTTCAGTCGTCTATACTCCGCACGCGCGCATGGTCTCCAACTGTCCATCCTTTCTCTGATCTCACCGTGGATGATCTGACTCGACAACTCAGCGAACGTTTCGGCTTTGCGAAGTTTCGGCCTGGCCAGGAGGAGGTCATTCGCGCCGTGTTGGCCGGGCGCGATGCAATGGCGGTCATGCCGACCGGGCTTGGGAAATCGCTCTGCTATCAATTGCCTGCGACGCTCTTGCCCGGGTTGACCCTGGTGATTTCTCCCCTCATCGCCTTGATGCAAGATCAGGTGGCCGGCATGAAGCAGCGGAAGATCGCGGCGGCGGCGTTTCACTCGGGACTATCCGGGATTGAAAAGAGCCGTGTGATTCAGGATCTCAATCAGCGGCGGCTTCAATTGCTCTATCTGGCACCGGAACGGATGCAGCATGAGGGGTTTCTCCAGCTCTTGCGCTCTCTTTGGGTGTCGTTGCTGGTCGTCGACGAAGCGCACTGCATTTCCCAGTGGGGCCACGATTTCAGGCCTGATTATCTCAAGATCGGTCGCCTGCGCCAGGAACTCACGAATCCGCCTTGCCTGGCTCTGACTGCCACAGCCACTACCCGCGTTCAAACGGATCTGTGTAAACGGTTGTCGCTCCACGACCCACTCCAATTGGTCGCCGGTTTTCGTCGGGTCAATCTTGCCTTGTCTGTCCGTCTCTTTCAGTCCAGGCAGGAAAAACTGGCTACGTTGGAGCGTCTGGTTCGCGAGACAGAGAAAGGCGCGATCCTGGTCTATTGCGCGACACGCCGGGTGGTGGAGGAAGTTGCGGAATGGCTGGGACAGTCTCACCAGTCGGTCGGCTATTATCATGCGGGTCTCTCGGATGAAGAACGGCAGGTCGTGCATGACGACTTTCGTCGTGGGACGCTGAGGATCCTGGCTGCAACGAATGCCTTCGGTATGGGCATCGATAAATCGGACGTCCGATTGGTCGTCCATTTTGATATCCCGGGAAGTTTGGAGGCCTATTACCAGGAAGTCGGACGGGCCGGTCGGGACGGACGGCCCGCTGCCTGCGTGTTGCTGTTCCATGAACGGGATCTGGCCACGCAAGAATATTTCATTCAGCAGGCGTCACAAGATTCGGAAGGCGCAGAGCGTGCTGAGCGAATGAAGACACTTCTTCAAGAGATGTTGGGATATGTGTCGGTATCGACCTGCCGGCAGCTCGCAATACTAGAGTACTTTAGCGATGACGACGAGCGGGCCTTGGGACCCTGCGGCCTCTGCGATCGCTGTATTGCACCGGTGCGGCAGCCGACCAGAGAGGTTTCCCACGACAATGAGGTTGCCGCCAAGGCCATCTTGGAAACTGTGTCCTGGTGTATGGGTCGGTTCGGCGTGAGTCGAATTGTCGAGATTCTCCGCGGAAGCCGTTCGAAAGCGCTGCTGGCCTACGGTGCGGGGAACTGTCCGACCTATGGAACGTATCGTATGTTTTCGAAGCCGGCTATGACTGGTCTGGTAAAGTCCCTGATCGACTCGGGGCATCTTCAGGTCGAAGGTACTGAATATCCCACTCTCGATGTGACACACAAAGGACGAGAGGTCCTGCAAGGGATCGGCGCAGTGGTAGCGAAGCAGACAGAGGAGGCCCAGTCTGATTTGCCGATGAAGAAGCCATCCCGCGAGAGTGCCGGGTCTGTGGTTGCGCAGCGAACCTTGCCGGTGGATCCACAGCTCTTTGAACGGCTGCGGCGACTCCGTACGGAGCTGGCCGAGGAAGAAGACGTCGCGCCGTTTTTGATTTTTCACGACAAGACGTTGAAGGCCATTGCCGGCCACAAGCCTGTATCACCTGCAGCCCTGTTGGAAATTTCCGGCATCGGTGCTCTCAAGGTGGAGCGGTATGGCCGCCGTGTGCTGGAAGTGGTCAACGGGGATAAATAGCCATCAGCTTGTTGACCCCGCCTTGGTAAGGAGGGGTGAGGGGAGGTCGATCCTGACGCTAACTTTTCCGCTAAATCTTCCAGAACCCCCGCCAGGTTGCTCACAATGTCGTCGTTGAAGTATCGAATCACGCGAAGACCGAGGGACTGAAAGTATGTGTCACGCAGCTGATCTTTCACGATCTGATCAGCATCGGCATGGCCGTCGCCATCTAGTTCAATGATGAGAGATTGTTCGGGGGAATAAAAGTCCACTATGTATGGCCCAATACCATGTTGCCGGCGAAACTTCATCCCGT
>DATDFW010000021.1:0-4513 GCA_036522375.1 Nitrospiraceae bacterium | reverse complement strand
GCACGAGGAGCTTGACCACGAGGAACTGTCTTTCACTGGAGCGGAGGACGAGATGCTCGGGTCTGCATCGCCGAACCAGTTGATCGCTTCGGGCGAACGCATATGAGCTTCGAGCATCATGACAGTCGACCATGACAACTGGTGACGAGGATGTGTCTCCAGGATTTATTAGCAAACGATTGACGTACAGCATGTTGAAAATCACCTGTCATACAAGTACCGATTCGGCGCATCTGACGCTGGAAGGCCGGCTGATCGGACCCTGGGTACATGAGCTCGAGCAGGCTTGGCAATGTATCAAGCAATCCGGAGGAGGCTCCCTCGTGGTGGACCTGACAGGTGTTACCTTCATTGAAGAAAGTGGTAAGGATCTCTTGGGCCGAATGTGGCAGGAGGGTGCCGAACTGATTGCGACAGGATGCTGCAACAGGCCCATCGTCGAACAGATCACCGGTGCGAGACCGTGCTCTCCAGCAAATCAACGAAGCAGAAAATAGGAATTTGAAGATGCGGATGCTCTATTTGCTTATGGGGTTTTTCTTCCTCGCGGCTTGCGCCGTCGGACCGGATTACTCACGTCCGGATCTCTCTACCCCAACTTCCTTCAGGATGGCCGGAGTTGAGAAAGAAGCGGAGTCCATCGCCAACTTACCCTGGTGGACCCTCTTGAGGGATCAGGAGCTTCAACGGCTCATTCGTACTGCGCTGGAGGGGAACAAAGATCTGAAACGCGCGGCTGCCTCGATCGAAGAATATCAAGCTAGGTTGTACATCTCGCGCACGGATTTCGCTCCCCAATTGAGCGGAACCGCGAACGCTCCCTCCTTTGGACGGAATGCTCAATTCCTGGTCCCGGGATTCCCGAACCCGTTCAATTACTATCTCCAAGGAAACCTCTCCTGGGAGTTGGATTTTTGGGGCCGGATTCGTCGATCCAATGAAGCTGCGCGCGGAGACCTCTTGTCGAGGGAAGAGAATCGACGCGCCGTGGTGCTTGAACTTGTCAGCAACGTCGCCCAAGCCTATTTTGATCTGCTGCAGTTCAACATGCAGCTTGATATCGCGAAGCGTACGCTGCAATCGTGGGAAGAATCGGTGAGGCTCGCTCGAACGCGGCTGCGGCAAGGCGTGATCGCCAAACTCGATGCGGACCAATTTGAGGCCGAGCGGGCCAACGCCGCAGCGCGTGCGGCTGAGTTAGAACGGCAACTGGTTCAGAAAGAGAACCAGCTCAGCGTGTTACTGGGTCAAAACCCCGGGCAGATTCGCGTGGGCAGCCGTCTCACAGAACAGGTGATGCCGCCGGACGTCACGGCCGGCCTCCCGTCCGAATTACTCCAGCGCCGACCGGACCTCGTTCGAGCCGAACAAGAACTGGCCGCAGCCACTGCCCGCATCGGAATGGCCAAGGCCGATCGCTTCCCGAAACTTTCGTTGACAGGTATTCTGGGCGTGGCGAGTCCTCAGCTCTCGAAGCTGTTCACCAATGGAACGGACTTCGGCGTCGTCGGTCCCAGCCTCGTCGGCCCCTTGTTCAACGCGCAGATTCTTGGATTTCAACAGGATGCTGTTGAAGCGCAGGCCAAGCAGGCCGTCGCCCAGTATGAACAGGCCATTCTCGTGGCCTTCAAGGAAGTGGAAGATGCGCTGGTTGCGGTTCGTACCGCCCGTGAGCAGCGGAGTGCGCAGGTTGAGCAAGTGGAATCTCTTCGCTCCGCCTTTCGGCTGGCGACTCTGCGCTATCAGGGCGGGCTCGCCAACTACCTGGATGTCTTGATCGCTCAGCGTAACCTGTTCGACGCCGAACTTTCTCTGACGAGCACACACCGTCTTCATTTGGTATCTGTCGTACAACTATACAAAGCCTTGGGCGGCGGGTGGTCGCCTCAAGATTTTGACAATGCGAAGCCACGGCCTGTGTCGACGGAAACAGGGAATGTCGATCTCCTCGTCGACTCTGCTGGACAGAAGGGATGATTCATTTCCGCTAGGCATTTCCCCTGTTCCCTCCCGACAGACCTTCGAATACAAAGGAGAGGGGGCCGATCGACCGGGCTTTCCAGGTCGCACATCCGAGTTAAGCTGCCGAAATAAGAGACTTTTAGGAAGGAATCAGGAAATTCCTGCGTGGCTGTCGATTTGCGCTCCTCCGTTCGACTACTAGGTGAGAGCAGGATCCAGCCGGTTGAGGCAACCGGCAAACACACACCACAACTAGATAACAAGAGGAGAGATCACCATGCGATTCATGATTATTGTCAAGGCTACCAAGGATTCGGAAGCGGGCGTAATGCCGAGCGAGAAGCTCCTTGCCGAAATGGGCAAGTTCAATGAAGAGCTCGTAAAGGCCGGCGTCATGCTTGCGGGCGATGGCCTCCATCCCACTTCCAAGGGTGCACGCGTCGTGTTCTCTGGAAAAAAGCGGACCGTGATCGATGGACCCTTTGCTGAGACCAAAGAATTGATTGCCGGCTACTGGTTGTGGCAGGTGAAGTCCGAGGAAGAAGCCATCGAATGGGTGAAGCGCTGTCCCAATCCTGCCGTCGACGGCAAGGAAGGCGAGATCGAGATTCGCCAAGTCTTCGAGGCCGATGACTTCGGCGACGAATTTACGCCGGAATTACGCGAGCAAGAAGCACGCTTGCGCGCGCAAGTCGAGCAGATTGGGAAAGGCCCGAAGGGATAGAAATAATCACCGAGCCGACGACCAAGCAATGTCGGTACAGGCAGCCAGCCCATGTGCCTTGACCGACAAAGAAGGAGTGCAATTCGATGCAAAAGATTACGCCGTGTTTGTGGTTCGACGACAAAGCCGAAGAAGCGATGAAGTTTTATCTGTCGATCTTTAAGAACTCCAAGATTGGGCACATGGGCGAGGGTTTCCGGGAGACTCAAGGGGTCAGTCATGACTGCGACGTTTGAGATCGAAAGACAGAAATTTATGGCACTCAACGGCGGTCCTCACTTCAAATTTAGTGAAGCCATCTCATTCATCGTGAACTGCGAGACCCAGGAAGAAATCGATGAATTCTGGGAAAAACTTTCTGATGGAGGAGAAAAAGGGTTATGCGGGTGGTTAAAAGACAAGTGTAGGCTGTCCTGGCAAATCGTTCCCACGGCGTTAGCCGAGATAATGCAAGACAAAGATTCTGAAAAAACGAATCGAGTGCTAAACCTTGGAAGCCGGCACGGCAATCGAACATGTTTTCAGTACTCATCACTCAATCACACACAAGGAGGCAACCATGCGTTTCATTTCTTTCGCAGTTACCATGTTGTGCGTCATGCTGACCGTTTCTCCCGCCTTGGCCAAAGACAAGAAGTCGGGAAAACAGATGGACCCCCAAGCGATGATGGAAACGTACAAGAAACTGGCCGCGCCCGGTGAGCCGCATAAGCTATTTGCGACCCTGGCCGGTAGCTGGACCACGACAACCAAAGAGTGGATGGAGCCCGGCAAGCCTCCCACGGAATCAACCGGCTCGGCTGAAATGAAGATGTTGTTGGACGGGCGCTTTCTCTACCAGGAATTAAACGCCCAGATGATGGGGCAACCTTTCTCAGGGATCGGGATCGATGCTTACGATAACATGACCAAGAAATATGTGACGGCGTGGATGGATACGATGGGGACCGGGATCTTCATGATGGAAGGCACGTCGAGCGCCGACGGCAAGACTATCACGCTGAGAGGTTCGCATCCTGAACCAGGCGGCGGCCGGATGTCGCATCGTGCGATCTGGAAGATTGTCGACGACAATACCCAGACATTCGACATGTACGGAACTCACCACGGCGGCAAGGAAATGAAAGTGCTGGAGATCACGTACACGAGGAAGATGTAGATCACGTCATTGCGGGGCCGTTCATTATACGATTTGCTTAGAGTGGTCCTCCATTATGAACATGAGGAAGAAGAGGTGTGACATGGCTGAACAAACGATAAGAGACACCCGAAGGAATGAGACAAGAGCAATGACAAAGCACATGACCGGGACACGGAAAGAATGGCTCACAGCGCGGCTCGAGCTGCTGGAGGCGGAGAAAGACCTAACACGGCGCAGCGACGAGCTGGCTCGGCGACGGCAGGAGCTACCATGGGTCCGGGTCGATAAGGAGTACCGATTCGAGACCGATGAAGGGAGCGCCTCGCTTAAAGACCTATTCAGAGGGCGCTCGCAGCTCCTCGTCTACCATTTCATGTTCGGGCCCGACTACAAGGCGGGATGTCCCTCCTGCTCGGCGATCGCGGACAGCTTCAACGGGATCGCCGTCCATCTGGCAAATCATGACGTGATGCTCTGGGCAGTATCGCGGGCGCCGCTCGCCAAGCTGCAGGCGTACAAGCGGCGGATGGGGTGGACATTTCCCTGGGCGTCCTCGCTCGGCAGCGACTTCAACTTCGACTTCAACGTCTCGTTCACCGAGAAGCAACAGCGCACCGGGGCCGTCGAGTACAACTACCGGCCGATGGACACGACGCCGGTCCTGCAAGCCGGCGGCAAGGGGTTCG
>DATDFW010000020.1:0-8547 GCA_036522375.1 Nitrospiraceae bacterium | reverse complement strand
AACACCACCCCCTCGCACCCAAGCTCCATAAAAAAAGTTTCGCCTGGGAATCCGATAGGCCACGGGAGCGCCTGTCGTCCATCCATTCAAACAGTCACTGATCTCCCGTCGCAGTTCATCAGTCACTCGTTCGTCTGCATCGAGGATCAAAATCCAGTCGGACGACGCCTGTGCCATTCCAAAGTTCTTCTGCAGGCCGAAGCCGGGCCAGGGACGCACAGAGACCTTCGCACCGCTGGCACGAGCCAACTCCACAGTCTTGTCACAGCTCTCCGCATCGATCACAATTTTTTCATCAGCCCATCGAACAGACTCAAGGCATGCCCCGATATTCTGCTCTTCGTTCTTTGTAATAATCACGACCGCGATACGAGAGTCTCCTTTTCTATCGGCCTGCATCCGAGAAGAGCCTTTCATGTCACACCCGGTCGAGTGCCCAGTGTCGCGAATTTCTGCCTGTAGATATCCACAATCGCGCTCGGCTTCACTGTTAACCAGCGCCATGACAAGATGCGATCGATTTCGACTACGAACTTCTTAAAAGTGTTCGTCACACGCCGGTGGATCCCTTGCCTGGGTCTCGGCTCTCCTACGGATTGAATATCCTGCGGCCTATACCAAAATCGAACCTGTTCATCCTTACTCCATTTCTCATCGATCGAACGCCGAGGATGCGTGCATCCAAAAGGCCGTGGTTTTCCTTTCACCGTTGCACGCATAAAGTGATGAACAAATGAACCTCCCACAACCATACACCGATGGACATCGCCAATTTCCTGTTCACGCTTGCGGAGCGTAAGGTAGATATCCCAATCCGCCGCTTGGACCTGCTCATCAAGATATCCAATTCTATCGATGAGCGATCGCCGTACCATCACGCAAGATCCGTTGATTCCTTCAAATACTTGACCCTTAAACCGCCTGCAAATCTCGCCACTCACGGCCTCCCAGTCTCCATACATCTTGCGTAGCATGATTCGGAGTTCGGCGATCGATCGACCAGACGAAAGACGGCCTCGCCCAACACTGTTCCACCGATTATGCATCCAGTCCGTTAGTGGTTCCGTAGGCATAATTTCAAGGCCGAGCGGGGATGCCACATCGAGTCCCAGCTGTTCCATCGCCTCGATCAAGAATCCGTTCCAGTTCGGCGCAACATACAGATCGTTGTTGATGTGACACAGGAATTCTCCGCTTGCCAAGTTGGAGCCGAGATTCATCGATTCCGGATAACAGAGGTTTCGATCGTTTCGAATCACACGACACTTGTTCGCCTCAAAGAACTCCGCAGACCCGTCCTTCGAGTGATTGTCGATGACAATGACTTCGTACGGACCGGTCGTATAGCGCTGGATCCCTTCCAGGAAAAGCTGATTGTGACCGAGCTGATTGTGAACGGCGACAATGATACTGAGCATGATCCTGCCTAGTGCACCAAGAGAGAAAACTGCCCATACTTTTGAAAGACATCCCGTAACTTCGGAAACTGCTGTGGAAGCCGCCGGATCCGACTCGCGCGCAGAAGATCATTGCAGTTCGATACGAGCGCGCGCCTCATCCCTGCAAATCGGCAAGGCCGCCCATGGTTTCTGCAGTCCACCATCAGGCCGCACGCCTCGACCCGAAACGACGACTTCCAATGGAAGATGGTCGTCTTCGCCATCCGCCTGAAACAATGCTGAGCCTGCTGGAAATCAAGCACCGCATAAAACTCGCGTAGGAACTCGCCGTCACGGCAAGAGCAAAACCGCGCCACTTCCTGCACCGACTTGGGCTCAAACACCAGTAGATTAGGCTCCGGCGAGAACACGAACCACCGATGAAACCAATGGTCCGGCGATGACTCGTCTCCCAGGGCGAGACCCTGCTCAAGAAATGGCGAGGGCGTTTCAATGTACCCGGCCATTCCGACGCGCATGATTTCTCGGCAAGCCTGACCCGGGTCCTTCACGTGCTCGAGCACGTGCGAGGCGTAGACAAAATCGAATGCGCTCTTGGCAAATGGTAAGAACGTCGCTTCACCGACGATCAGTCTTGCAGACGTCGGAACCAACAATGCATGTCCACCTCGTTCATGCCCGTCAGCGATATACCGTTCCAGCAGATGGGTGACCCCGGCGAATGGATTGTGACCCGGACCGATTTCCAGCACACGCTTGGATAAGTATGGCCTTCTCCACCATGGCAATCGCTTCATCGTGTAACCTTTCCGACCCACCCTACCCTCGAAACCCCCGTTGAAGTACTTCGCGATCACGCCGGAGATTCTCCCGTCTATAATGCCTTATTGCCCACCGACCTGCGGATCGTACCCGGCCCTGCATCAGCCTCAACCTTTCTTCGCCAGTTCCCAGAACTTCGCATACTTCATGAATGTGTAATAGCCATAGAGTCCGGAGAGAATCAAGCCGGGCATACCATCAAGGAAACCGGCCCGCTGCACATACATCTTGAGGCACGCGCCGAGCGGATGGGTGATCAGTTGATGGGAAGAAAATCTACGTCCCTGCTCCGCCATGCGACGGGCCATCAAATCCGAGTAGCGATCCTGTTTCGCCACGTAGTGATCGATGTCTCGAAACGGATATTGCAACGCGGGACTCTTAAGAAACGCGACCGGCCCATCGCAGTCGAAACTTTCATGAACCAGTTCATCACGATACCGAAAGCGGCCCCTTCGAAACAACTGCGGTTGTCGATAATCCGGATACCAGCCGCAATGTTTGATCCACCGGCCCAGGAAGAAATTTTTTCGTGGTACGAAGTAGGCATCCGCGTCCGGTGCATGATCGAGCACCAATCGAATTTCTTCCTGCAACTCCGGAGTCATCCGCTCATCGCTGTCCAGACTGAACACCCACTCGTGGGTCGTGAGTGCGACGGCCTCGTTGCGCAATCGTCCGAATCCGTGAAAATCGACCTGATACACCTTATCGGTGAACTCCCGGCTGATTGCCGCAGTTCGATCGGTGCTATGCGAATCCACGACGACCAACTCATCTCCCCACCCTGCGACAGACTCCAGACAAGCCCGCATGTTAGCTTCGTCGTTATAGGCGATGACGTAGACCGATACTTTGGGAACACTGGACGTCACAGCTTCTGCCCGAATTCTTTCCACGACCAAATCTTGTTCTGATTGAGTACGGTGTTGGCGCCGACATACAACCCCATCATCCGGCGATAGCGAAGCGCGATCGCCGGATCCGTCGGTTCGACCGGCACGGCGGCTTCTTTCAGATCCAGATCGGCCCGGCGCAATGCATGACTGCGCAACGAGTACAGAAGAAATCCCTCGCGATCGGCCAGTCCGATCAGATCGTCATAGACACTGCTCAGAAATGCCATGTTGTTATCCAGGCAATCAGATCTCAACAAGCAACTGAGATCATGCCCCAACGAGGGGGAAAGACGCGGGTTCACGTCGTTCATGCCCAGAATCGTCGGAAGCAGATCCACCTGACTGGCCACGGTTGTCACAGTTCGAGGGCGATAGGATCCCGGCTCCCGCAATGTGTCATCAATCCACAGGAACAAGGGAGTCATAAAATGGCCGACCTGATTTTCAAGGTCTGTTTGTCCGACCTTTTCGTGACGACCGTGGTCGCCCAGGATCAAGACGACGGTATCTTGTAATAAACCATCCCGCTTCATGCCCGTCAGCACACGCTCCAGTTCGAGATCCAAATATCGCAGCGCAGCCAGATACCCGTCCGGTTCCGCTTTCAGGTGTTGGATGTCGGGATGGGTTTGTGGCACAGCAAAGGGGTGATGCATCCCGATCGTCATAGCTGCGAGAAAGTACGGCCCTCCACTGGCCCGAAGAGCCTGAACTCTGGTGCGCATCAGATCCAACAAGGCCCCATCTGGTTTGCCGACGCTGGCCGACATTCCGATTTCTTCAATCCCCGGAGGAAAATCGCTCCGATCGAACAGTTGGTGGAGGCCATTCCGGGACATAAACAAGTGCAGTCGGTTGAGGTCCCGGTGATACCCGATGACCATCTCTGTCCGGTAGCCATGCTCACGCAACATCGACGGAATGCAGGCATAATCATGCATGTAATGCGTCTTCATTGCTGCCGTACCTTGCCGGGGATAGTACGAACAGAAGGTCGAGAACAGGCCTCGAGCTGTTTGAACTCCGTTCGCAAAGAAATGCTCGAAATAAATACTGTCCTCTTTGAAATGATCCAAAAAAGGAGTGAGACGGGTGTTTCCGACCGTCTTATTGAGAAATCGTCGGTCCAGCCCTTCCACCAAGATCATCAGCACGTTGGCCCGCCGCGTGAACCGAACGCCGGGCATCGAGAATTTCTCGTGCACAAACGGGTACTGGGGATAGGGAAAGACCGCGCCTTGTCCGAGAGTCTCCTGTGCGACGCGCACGGCTTCGTCCAACCGCATCTCGTCCAGCTTCTCCGCGTTACCGGATTTCTGTTTCGTCTCGATCATCGCGCGCAGCCCTTCACCCGCATAGAGAATGGGATTTTGCGCCAGCACATAGTAGGCCGAGCTGCTGATATCGGTGATACGAATCGCATACGGACCTTGGTAATGAAACCCCGTCGCTCCCCCGACAAATCCCACGAGGAAGATCACATTGGACGCAAGCACTGTCCCTCGATTCAACCATCTGAGCGCTGGTCTCACTATCCGAGTGAAACAGAACCACCATCCTATGACAGCCATCGCCTGGAGGAGGATAAACCCCACGACTCTGCCGGCCCATTTCCCACCATCGTGAAGCTCAGCGCCGGTTTGCTCTGCCGCTTGCGATGATCGAAGGCCTGTCTCCGTCCATTGAGTGACGAGATCGCCGACGTATTCGAAAAAGACAAAGTTCAAACGTTGTTGGTTGAAGTGGTAATACCCCACATCCACGAGGAGAAGAACCACCAACAAGATTCCCGTCACAGTCCCGATAATGGCCAGGGGCCAACGATACCCCGCCATCAGTCGCACTGGTCTCTGTTGCAGACGAACCCAGGCCCACCACAACGTCCCCAATAGTCCGGCGGATGCGGACACCAACAACACGGCGATGCTGGATGTGATCAGATCCGCACGAAATCCCGTGACGAATGTCTTTACAAACACGTCCGCCGAAGGCACTTCAACCGCCATGACCTCCGGAAGCAGGAAGAAACGTTCCACTTGTTGGATAATCAAAAACAGCAGCCACCAAAATACGACACCTTGCTTGAATGACCACTCGAACATATAGGTCCTATTCACTGGTTTCTGCCGGTCACATTCCGGCGCACAACGCACATGCTATCCGTGCGATCGAAGCTGTACGGGATGTCACGCATCGCTCTCAGTCATTCCGGCTCGTGGTACGTGAATACCTGCTACCTACACCCAGACGTTCATCTGACAGAATGCGTTACCATGTTACGTCCGGTGATCGTGAGTGAGATTTCGGTACACCGTTTCCATGCGATCCAACATCTTATCGATCGAGTAGGAACGCTTCACCAATGTTCGTCCGTTGGCACCCATTCGACCCCTGAGCCCTGCATCGTCACAGAGTTGAAGAATCCGTTCGGCAAGGGCCATTCCGTCACGGGGAGCCACGACAAATCCTGTTTCTCCCTCAATGACCACGTCGGGGATCGAACCAACGGTCGTAGAAACCACCGGTATCCCCATGGCCAGTGCCTGCATCAGCACTTGTGGAATGGTGTCTCCTTCCACCGACGGGATGGCAAAGACATCCAGCGAGCGGAACACATTCAACAGATCGTCACGAAAGCCCAACATTCTGATCCGTGACGTCAAGCCGCGCTGCTCAATGAGCGTACGGATCGCCTGCTCCTCCGGACCTTCGCCAACAATGATGAATGTGACATCGTCCCGTTTCTCCGCGATACGCCCGGCAGCCTCGATAAAATACTCATGCCCCTTATACGTGCGTAGATAAGAAATGATTCCCACCAGTAATTGCCTGTTCGGCAGACCTAATTCAAGCCGGAGGTTGGGATCAGCCGGAGCCGGCTGAAAATACTCGACGTCGAGTCCAATCGGAAAAGCAGCCACTCGATCAGCCGCCAACCCATCCCGCTCGATAAGTCCTTGTCTGGTCCGCTCCCCTCCCGTGACGACCACCATATCGAGCAGGCGTCGATAGAGAAGCTGCGTGGTCATATTGCGATTCAACGGGGTCGAGATGTGTCTGATCCGGATAATTTTTGGACTAGGACTGATCAATCGACCAGCGATGGCGCCAATCCAGCTGTCGCGGGAACTGTTGACTTGGAGGATTGCAGGTTGATACCGACGCATCAAGCTGCAGAACTCTGTAATCGCTTGAGGATACCGGGAACGGCGCATCGACATGAGCGTGACGGGCAGCTTCTTCTCGTCCGCCATCTTGGCGATCGGGCTCCCCGGTTCCAATATCAGGCGCATATCGTAACCGCGTTTCGCCAAGCCTTCAGCGTGCAGCAGGACTGCCAACTCCTGCCCCCCGACCGCCGTACTGGATTCTGAAATGAAAATCTTCACGAAGGTTTTGCCACAGGTCGGCGCGCACGAATTCTGGCGGCAGATAATACCTGATCTGGTGTGATAATAGTCAGGCAGGCCAAATGTGAGGTATGTTGGCACGTCCGGCTAAAACAGGGGCTGCAGGGTACCTTTCCCGTCAAGACCTCATGGCCCACCCCATAAGGACCCGTCCGAACCGCGCTCGTCGGCCCAAACAAGGCCACCACCGGTGTACCGATCGCCGCGGCGATATGCATCGGACCTGAATCGTTCGTCACCAGCAGCGACGCCTTGCTCAGGAGTGCCGGCAGTAGCCCCACTGTCATGGCACCGGCCAGATCGACAACAGGGGTCTTCATGATCGCGCGCACCGCAGCGACATCCGTCCGTTCCTCAGGACCGCCGATCATCACAACGGCGCCGAATCCTTCTTGCTGCAGCCGATTTGCGACTTCGGCAAACGACGCGGCCGGCCACCGCTTGGTCGGCCATCGCGCCGAGACATTCATCGCTACCCAACTTGTTCCAGGCGTCACACCAGATTGGCTTAACAGATTATCGATCTCTTCATGGTCTGCCTTCGGAATGCGAAAACTGAACTCCGGCATACCTGACACCCTTGCCCCTACCGCTTCAGCCACCAGCAGATAGCGATCGACTGCGTGCATCTCCAGTTGTGGAACCGGCACGCGCCTCGAATAGAACCAGGGACTCCCCTCTCGCCCATTGGCAAATCCAACAAGCAGAGGAGACCTGCTGAACCAGCCGATAGCAGCACTCCGGAAGAGGCCTTGTAGATCCACGACAAGGTCGAAGCGCTCAGTTCGAAGCAGGGGCACTTGGGTCAGCCACCCCGTCAGTGTCGACTCCACCGGCCACACACGATCTACTCCCTCGATGCGCTCGACAAGACCGGCCCACTCACGCTTGACCAGCCAGGTCAGGCGAGCCTTGGGATAGGCCTGGCGAATGGCTGCGCAGGTTGGCATCGCATGCACAATGTCGCCTAGCGAACTCGGCTTGATCAATAGGATATGGCGATAATCTTCCATGAGGATAGGTGTTCAGGCTGAAGACTGAAGGCTATGAGTTGTCTCGCAAGGCACATATCAAGCCATTTACAACCTTTCTCAGTCTCTACAACCACCCAACTGCTTTAGTTGATAGTGTAGTTCCCGCAATGACCCAAAGGCTATATTGAGAAATCTAAGATAATCTGCCTCACTGTCATGAGCGCAACCCTCCGCGATGTTAGACGGAACTGAAACTGCAGCCCTCCGCATGGCCTAACAACCTTCAACCTTCGAACCTTCGCCTATCTACCTATGCCGTGTCTTCGCGTCCGCCAAAATCCAGTCCACTGCCTCTGCCATAGACTTTGCCACAACATCCGGTACGGCCTGTTCAGCCTTGAGCCTATCCAGCGCCTGTGCATCAACTGATGCTGGTGTGAACAGAATAGCCTTGGCGCCCACTCTATTCGCCAGTTGTATGTCGCGCGCGTGATCGCCGATCAAATAGGAACGTTGGAGATCCAGTTGCAACTCCGACACAGCCCGTTCCACCATACCGACATTCGGTTTGCGACAGCGGCAGCCATCGTTCGGATGGTGCGGGCAGAAATAGATTGCATCCAGCGCCGCACCCTCCTGTTCCAACAGTCCTTGCAATCTGGCATGAATGGCTTCCAGATCCTTGAGGGTCAGAATTCCCCGGCCGACACCGGATTGGTTAGTCACGACCACCAATCTCGCGCCGGCCCGTTTTAATCGCGCCAGCGCCGGCCCGACCCCCGCCAACAACTTCAGATCAGCGGAAACTTTGAGATAGCCCGGATCGTAGTTCAATGTTCCATCTCGATCCAGGAACACCGTGACTCCCTCAAGGACGTTTGTCTGGTCTATCTGGTCTGTCTTGCTCTGGTTTGTTCGGTTCGCACCAGATAGACTTCCTCGACCAGACAAACCAGACAGACTAGTCAGACTCGCTTCATAGACCTGCTCGACAGACACCCTTGTCATGCACCGATGGTCAATGGGACATTCACGCAGCAGG
>DATDFW010000019.1:0-2700 GCA_036522375.1 Nitrospiraceae bacterium | reverse complement strand
AGATCCTCGATCGAAAAAGAACTTGGCTCGGATTTCATCAGCCAATAGCGGCACCTTTGCATCATCGCATTTACCCCCTCTTGCTTGGTCGTTCGGTTCGCTCCCTGTATCCTGTCGGACGGGTTCGTATTCGATTGAGATCTCCGCATGGAACTCACCCCATCCTTCTTTGGCCTTTACCCACTGAGGGTGTGTGGTGTTGCTCCGTGGCGTAAGAGACCTGAAGGGCTATGCCACAGCCTGCTAGCCTGAGGTCTCGATAATGGCCAGCAGCGCTCGATAGGTTAACTCTCGGACTCTGGCCTTGGAAGACGGTTGGTCACTGCTGTTGATATCCAACCAAACGCGTTCGGTCACTTGGGCACGAGCATCGTTGCAGAGCCCCCACATCTGATGGAGAAATCCGTCCGGCAAGCCAACCTGCACGCCTTCGGATTCGATGCGATCGTCCAGAATGGCCAATAAATCTGACAGTGCCTGATCCGACCGGTAGGGTGTAATAGAAAATCCAAAGGAAGCATGGGCCTCGGTCTCTTGCTTCGCCTGCTCGACCAGATCACGCATATACTCTTTGAGCAAGCCCACCACATGACCGGACAATGCCATGATATCCTCTTCTCACACATTATGCGGATCTGTCATAGAGGGAGCAAGGCCGCAGCGAGTGAAGTAGGCTGAGGTTACGGTTGAGTAAAAATTCGAGGTGCCGTTGATTGACCAGCCAATCAATGGTTCTCTATGATGCCGATGCGAGCGGTATACAAAGAAGAGGCTTGTGATGGTCGAACGATTTGAGGTAGCGCTGAATACTCCATCCGGACGGTTGACGACGGCCATCGATGTGCCAACCGGATTCATCCCCATCACTGCGATTGTCTCGGTCGCACGTCGCCTCGGAGAAGAAGCCGCACAGTTGGAAATCGAGAGGGCCGTCGCAGCAGCCCGTGCAATTTCCTGCCGGAAGGGCTGCGCGGCCTGTTGCCGCATGCTGGTTCCACTTTCCGCGCCAGAAGCATTTGCACTACGAGAGTATGTGGAACAGCTGCCGATGGACCGGCGAACCCCTATACTCAATCGCCTCAGGGACACAAAGGAACGCTTAACGCGCGAAGGTCTATGGGATCGACTCGCCGACGTGGCAGAGGCCTCCAGGCCGGTGCCGGATGAAGAACTTGACCCCATCAACCAGTCTTATTATGCGTTAAGAATCCCTTGTCCCTATTTAGAACATGAGATGTGCTCAATTTATGAGGAGCGCCCAGCCGCCTGCCGGGAGCTTCTTGTCACCTCACCGGCTGAACTCTGTCAAGATATGGTGCAGAACCCAATCACGCCGCTGCCGATCTCTATGCGGATCGGTTCTATCCTCGGACTGCTCTGGGGAACGTTGACCAGCTCTCCTCCGCGACTCATCCCGCTTCCAATGGCCTTGGAGTGGGCCCACCGACACGAGGAGGAATCACGGAAGACCTGGCCAGGCTCGTCGCTGTTGGATCAGGTCCTCGACAATATGTGGCGGTTTTTGAGCCAGGAGTTTACGAACAGAGGCACGACAGACGACAAGAGTCGATAGCTTCGAAACCGGCCAATGGTTTATGTGAGAGGAGAAGAGCAGTCATGAAGAGTCCCGCCATCGTCTGTCTAGATCTAGAGGGAGTGTTGGTACCGGAAATCTGGATCAACGTCGCGCTCAAGACCGGCATCGATGAATTAAAGATCACCACCCGCGAGATGCCGGATTACGATGCCCTCATGAAACGACGATTGGCTATTCTGGATCAGCACAAGCTCACCATTCACGATATCCAAAGTGTCATCGACAAGATGGGCCCGCTGCAGGGTGCGGTCGAGTTTGTCTCCTGGATTCGAGAGCGGTGCCAGATGATTATCTTGTCTGATACGTTCTATCAGTTCGCTCACCCCCTGATGCGCCAACTGGGATTTCCGACGCTCTTTTGTAATCAGCTGGAAATCGATCACAGCGGACGCATCGTCAACTACCATATGCGGATGCCGAACCAGAAGAAACACTCGGTGGCTTCGTTCAAATCACTCAACTTTTATGTCCTGGCCGCCGGCGATGCCTACAATGACACCGCCATGTTAGGAGAAGCCCACGCAGGGTTCTTTTTCTGCCCTCCAGATCATCTCCCCAAGGAATTCCCGCAGTTTCCCGTGACGAAAACATATGGAGAACTGCAAGCAAGCTTCGCAGAGGCAGGAAATTTCACATAGCGTATAGTCCTCCCCTTTGTAAGGGGAGACTAGGAGTCTGTGCGGGTAATCCTTCGTTGCGAGGCGAAGGAAATGCTAACAGATGCTAGGCCGCAGGCTCGAAAAAACCGGAGGCGTATTCGCTGGAATACGTTGAGGATTTTTTTGGGATGAGAACGACGCAGATGGCAGCAGATCGATTGCCGCAGTAGAATCGCATTACTCGGACAGACTCCTAGGAGGGGTAGAGGCTCATGTCCAGAGCGATACGAGGACACGCTGGACCATCTCGATATCAAACGCCGTCTTCGTTCTAACATGACCGGTCCTGAAACGCGGCTACGGTCAGCACTGCGAGCACGACAATTTCACGGGATGAAGTTTCGCCGGCAACATGGTATTGGGCCATACATAGTGGACTTCTATTTCCCCGAACAATCTCTCATCATTGAACTAGATGGTGACAGCCATGCCGATGCTGATCAG
>DATDFW010000018.1:0-7758 GCA_036522375.1 Nitrospiraceae bacterium | reverse complement strand
CGCATACAGCCTCTCCCGCCGGGCTCAGCGCCGGAACGTACAGTGGCACGGCAACGATCTCTGGAGGCGGCATCACCACACAGGTCATACCAATCACCATGGCCGTCACGGCGGCGACATCGACAAGTCATGTCAGTGTTTCGCCGCCTTCACTTGCCTACACCACCACCGTGGGCGGGCCGAACCAGGCACGCGGCGTCACCGTGACCAACACAGGGACGAGTTCGTTGACCGTTACCTGGAATGATCCGATCCATTGGCTCGTGGCCACATCGGGAGATACGGTAACGATGCCGCCGGGCGGCTCTGCCACCATCACGCATACAGCCTCTCCCGCCGGGCTCAGCGCCGGAACGTACAGTGGCACGGCAACGATCTCTGGAGGCGGCATCACCACACAGGTCATACCAATCACCATGGCCGTCTCGGCGGCTGTGAATACCACGCCCGCGATAGGGCTCAGTCAGACGGGCTTAGCCTTCACAGGAAGAGTGGGAGGACCGAATCCGGCAGCCCAGACTATCAGCATTGCGAATACAGGCGGGGGGGCGCTCAATTGGTCGGCCAGTGACAATGCCCCCTGGCTCACGTTAAGCCCGGCCTCCGGCTCTGGCAACAGTACCATGACTGCGACCGTAAACACTGCAGGCCTGACGGCTGGCACCTTTAGTACCACCATCACCATTGCTGCTACAGGTGCGACATCCAAGTCCGTTCCTGTGACCCTAACCGTGGCTCAGGCGACGTCGACCAGTGGCTTTACTGTCTCGCCGCCCTCACTCGCCTACACCACCACCGTGGGCGGGCCGAACCAGGTACACGGCATCACCGTGACCAACACAGGGTCGAGTTCGTTGACCGTTACCTGGAATGACTCGATCCATTGGCTCGTGGCCACATCGGGGGATACGGTAACGATGCCGCCAGGCGGCTCTGCCACTATTACGCATACGGCCTCTCCCGCTGGGCTCAGCGCCGGGACTTATAGCGGCTCGGCGACGATTACGGGTGGTGGCATCACGAAGCAAGTGCCCATCACACTCATCCTGACAACATCAACTACAAATCCTGCCATCGGGCTCAACCCGACCAGCTTGGCCTTCATCGGCAGCGTGGGCGGGGCGAACCCGGCGGCCAGGACTATCAGCATAGCGAACACAGGCGGTGGAACCCTCAGCTGGTCGGCCAGCGATAATGCTCCCTGGCTCATGGTCAGTCCGGCCTCCGGCTCGGGCCTCGGCACCGCTACGGTGGCTGTGAACACCGCGGGACTGGCGGCCGGCACCTTGAATGCCACGATTACAGTTGCCGCCACCGGAGCGACACCCAAGTCCGTTCCCGTAACCCTGACCGTGACAGCACCATCAACAGGTGCAGCCACGGTCAGCTGGAATGCGAGCACCTCAAGTGATGTCGTTGGCTACAAGGTCTATAAGGCAACCGCTTCCGGATCATATGGTGCGCCTATCGCCACTCTCCAAGGAAGTGTATTCTCCTATCAAGCGGTCGGACTTCAGATGAATACCACTTACTTTTTCGTGGTGACGTCCTATGATGCCGCAGGAAACGAAAGCCTCTACTCGAATGAAGTCAGCAAGAGCATTTTCTGATGGCGCAGTCTTTAGTAGGACTTAAGAATCTCTCTGAGTCATATTCAGTTGCGCTGCAGGTTTCTTTGAACGATCACCCATTCTGGTACAACACGATGGTTTTATTGAGGCAGAAGAGATCCTTTCGTCCGTGCAATTGAATTAGGTGGGTGCTGACGAAAGTGTTGCCGGACGAGGGATTCGACTGATGCAAAGTGCCGATCCGGAAGGTTCTTGAATCGCCGTTTGCAGTCGAGGAGAGCTTCCGCCACAGTTGTGAACGGTTGGATCGTGGCCAAGAGATGATCGTAGTAGTCCATGAGCTTGAGTTCGACCGTTCTTGTGAGGGAAGGGTCGCCTGCCAAGGTTGCCGCAGCTTGGATCTTGTCCCCGTGTGTTTCGACCAGCATCTGGAAACACAGTCCCTTGAGCCGTTGTGTCACTGTGCTTCTGTCCCATCCCAGGACCTGTGCGGTCGCCTGCATGTCGAAAGCCTGTTGTCTCAGACAATTCAGCACCGCTGCATCGCTGGCCGGGTCGGGAAGAATCTGTAACGGATTCGTTCGACCAGTCGGTACAGATCTGCTGCCGAGACGCAAAGACTCTTTCGTTAGCAGCGGGCCGTCGTTGAGTGCGACGGCCTGTTCCAGGCAATACCGGAACTCCCGCACGTTGCCCTTCCACTCATGCTCCACCAATGCTCGAAGCGCATCGTTTGAAAGTTTCGGTGCCGGCTTGCCCACCTGACCGGCAACCTCGCTGAGCAAGATGTCCGCGAGAATTGGCACGTCACCGGGCCGTTCGCGCAGAGGCGGCAGCCGGAAGACGAGACCTGTCAGGCGAAAATACAGATCCTCGCGGAACCAGCCTTCGGAGACACCGCGTTGCAGATCGCGATTCGTCGCGGCCACGATCCGTACATCTACCGTTGTGGGAATCGTCGCACCGACACGATAAAACGATCGCTCTTGTAAGACCCGAAGCAACTTACCCTGGTGGTCCAGGCGCAGATCGCCAATTTCGTCTAAGAAGATCGTGCCGTGGTTTGCCAACTCGAAATAGCCGCGCCGGTCTGCTGTGGCCCCGGTAAAACTGCCTTTGCTATGGCCGAAGAGTTCACTTTCGAAGAGCTCCGGAGAAATGGCAGCCATATTGATGGCGATGAAGGTCTTGCCGGTCCGTGGACTGAGCCGGTGGACCGCCCGGGCGAAGAGTTCTTTCCCGGTTCCCGGTTCGCCGAGCACAAGGACCGTCAGTGGCGCCTTGGCCCCTTTCTTGAGATCCCGATAAAGCCGCAAAAGGCCGGCGTCTTGTGTGATGATGCCGAGTTGCCGGCATTCGTCCTGAAGCCGATAGAGCTCCCCGTCGTCTATCGTGCTGGGCTGTTTCGTGGCAGCGCGCAAATTGTGAAGCTGTTGTTCAAGCTCTTCTAACTTCCTGCGCGCTTCTTCTTCCTGTGCTTGGGCATCAGCGAGTTGGGAGCGAAGCTGATCTGCGGATTTGATGGATGCTTCCTGTTGACCTGTCGACTGCGCAATAGCGGCTCGCGCAATAGCGAGGTCTTCTTGCAATGTGTCTGCCCGAGTCTCGCGAAGCACCAGCGCTTCGCGCACAGCGGCGGCTTCCTGCTGCAGGCGGAGCATGTCCTGTTCTAAGAGCCTCAGTCGCTGATGAGCGGTAAGGTGGCTCCAAATAGTTGTGCCGACTAGTACCAACAGTGCGGCGGTCATAGGCAAAGCGAGTGGGAGCACGATGTGGGCCATCGCAAGCGCGAGGTATAGGCATATCGCATAGATGGCGATAGCCTTTCCGGCAAACAGCAAGCTGACCGTGCTTCGGAACCGAAGAAGAAGCCAGGCGACCAATCCGGCTAGAAACAGTGTCATCATGGAGCGGCCGGCTGCACCGAGCTGCCAGATCTGGTTATCGGTGAGCAGCATGTTCAAGACGTGGAGATGGACCACCGAATTGGTGACTGTCTGTCCTGTGGGCAAGACCGAGGTTCCCCCGGCGACTGGGTTTGGAAGAAATACGACCACTTTGTCCTTGAACCATTCGGTGAGCCGATCGCTCTCGTGATGCTCGATGGCGTTCCAGACAGCAGACATCGGAACAGTTGGAAAGGCATTGAGTGTTCCATCGCCGACATAGTTGACCAAGATCGAGGTTGTGTCTCGTGCTGAACGTGACGACTTTGCCGGTGAGAGCTGTTCTTGAAAGGTCTCGTACAGTGCAATCCCGAAGGCGGGGACGGATTGCCGATCACCGGTTTCCGCCACAGGCACCGCTCGTATGATGTGATCGGAATGGGCGGTAACCAGCAGATGGCCGATGATTGTGGTGTCCGAGGTTAGCCTTGCGTCCTGGCTCTGTACCACGACAATAGGGCCGGCTGCGCTCATGGATTCCAGCAGAAGGGCATCGCTTGCTGCCCCCCCGTGCTCTGCCGGACTGGCATGGTCGAGTCGATGATCGAGGCCGATTGCAAGTGCGCCGGATTCACGCGCGGCGGTGAGGAGGCGTGCCAAAACGGCCCGGTCCCACGGCCCGGTGCCGAACTCTTTTTCGCCTGCCGGATCCCGTGCGACGACAAGAAGCGACGGGCTAACCGAAATGGGCGTGCGATCGGTCAGCCAGAAATCGTACAAGGTCCAGTCCAGAGCCGTAAATGTGGGTGAGGCTGCTGTCGACAGGCCGAACGCCAGGATCGTCGCAATCAACCCCATGGCACCGGCTTGAAGCCAGGAAGAGTTGAGAAATTGTCGCCAAAGGCGTGAGGTATCGAGCATGGCTACTTCCTATCCTGCAATCTCATCCATGATGGATTTTATCTCTTGCTTGGATAAGCCCTTCAGCATCGCCTTGGCTTTCTGCACATCCGGCATGACACCGAGGCCTTTCCCATAGATGCGTGCCAGCGCCTTCTTCGACGGGATAAACCCATCGGCAGCGGTGGTGGTAAAACTCCTCAGGATGCGCGTATCGAATTGCGCGAGACGTGTATCGAGGCCGGTTTCATATAGGTGCGCCAGTTCGTCGTGCGCCGTCTCGCTCAGCGCAGAGGCTTCGGCCAACAACACTGTGACTCCGTTGGTGTCTTGGCTGTCTTTGAGCAGCGCGATACCCAATGATTCGCTCGAATGGTTTCTGCTGGCGTTCGGATAGTTACCCCAAAGCTCATCACGATACTGCCTGAAGGCTTCGATTGCTTCTTTTCGCCGGCGGTCCGACTGGTTGGGAGATAGGGCTTGACGGCGAAGCTGTGAGAGGGATTCCGCTGCACGCTGCTGCCCGAACTCGAGGGCGTTGGTCCACCAGTGGATCGCCTGTGCCAGATTCTTTTCGACGCCCTGTCCGGTGCGATAGGCGTTCCCCATGAAGTACTGCGCCTGTGGAACTCCAGCGATCGCCGCTCTCTCCATAAATTGCATCGCTTCCCGATGCCGATTCGTCAGCTTCAAGACGAGAGCAAGGTGGTAGGAGGCGTCGGGAAAGTTCGGTTGAAGATCCAAAGCCCGGCGGTAGGATTGGATTGCGGCTGTGAGGTTGCCCAACGAATACTGGACGCTACCCAAGCTATAATGCGCATGGGTTAACGCAGGGTCGAGCAGGACGGCTTCCATCAATGCGATGGCAGCCGCATGTCCGTCGTGTTTGGCCAGGAGTAGGATACCAAGTTGTAGATAGGCTTTGGCGCTGTGTGATCCAAGCTTGAGCGCCACGCGGCATTCCTCGAGTGCGGCATCGAGATCCCCGATGCGGTAGAGCTCTTGCGCCAACTTCAGCCGTAGGTCTGCTTTATTTGGGGAGCTGCGAACGCGCTCGCGTAACTCACTCAGCCTGAAAACCGCATCTTCCTGCTCTGACCTGGTGAATTCAGAAACAGGCGGTTCGTCAACGGATGGCAGGGGAGCAGGAGACTCTATGACAGAAGGAGAAGGCGATTGTTCGTCAGGCGTCTGTGCGAAGGACGTATGGATGGCGAACTGTGCGATGAAGGGCGCAAGCACAAGAGCCACGAGCACCAATCGACAACGCATCGGAAACCAGTGACCCTCCGGATCTGTTGTGTGAGATGGGCTGTATTATATCACCGAATCGATGCCCGTGGGTCGGCGGAGGGGAGCGGCGATTTGTGATTCAGCGTGCCTTCTGAATGGCCTGCTGCAGGCGCTGACGGCTCCTCTGGAGATCATGCCCAGAACGGAGTATGGGGTCATGCTGCACCAACCAAACCGGATCAAGGGGGGCAGGATCGCTGGTCAGCCGTGGAATCACATGCCAGTGGATGTGGGGGAGTTGATTGCCGAGGAGTTCGTAGTTGATCTTCTTGGCTTCAAAGACCTCGGCAAGAGTTTTGGCGACGAGATTCACTTCCTCCATCAGTTGAATCCGCTCCGTAGGCGCCAGATGAAATAGCTCTGTTGCGTGGCGCTTGAAGACGACGACAGTCCAGCCGGAAAAGAATTGATCGTCGTGAAGAAAGACTTTCGACAGGCCTAGGTCGATGATGAAATGGTCTTCTCTCGGCCAGGTGCCTTGGCAGGCCTTGCACAAGGTATCCGTCATGGTTGATTGGCCTTACGCCATTCTTCTTCTGTCAGGAGGCCCTTCTTGATCAGCAACTGAATGAGCTTGTCAACAGGGTTGCGATTGGGTGTTGTCGGAGTGGTTACCGGCTGAACCGGGGCAGCCAGGGCTTGCTTTGGTTCAGGCGGCGGTCGTTTGAGCCCAAAGACTTTGAAGGAAGGTGTGAAGACAATCAGATAATCCTTGTTGCGAAGCCGTACACTGGCCGGAAGGCTCTGGCTGGAAGGGGTCAGATCGGTCGCTGATCCGGCTGGAATTTGGAAGTAGGGTTTTCCATCCTGTGTTTCTCCATTTTGACCCAGGACCTCCATTCGGCTCAGAATCGGATCGCTGTTCAGGTTTTCCCGGTCTTCCCCTCCGATATTGGTCACTTTGTCGAGGACAATAAACAGGGAATCGCCAATGAAGGTATCGGCAGACAGGTTCTTGACGCTTACATCATACAGATACTCGCTGTTGAAGTTATCTCGTCCTTTGAGGGTGACGATGACTGAGGTCCTGCCGGTCAAATCCGTCAGCTGATCCAGCAGCCCTGCACTGCTTTCTGGCGCCATCGGACACAATTGACTGAGTAGGATAGCTACGAAACTCAGCCGCCAGCGGGTTCTCTTTCTCGGCATGGTTGTCTTCCATGATCGTGAAGACTCTTCGCCTTCAACTGGTCTGAGCATAGCAAAGATACTCCGGTTGAGCGAGTCCTTCTGTGCGATCGGTCATCTTGACAGTCTCTTTCCGTGAACGCTATTCTCGCCGCAGTTGGAGTTGAGCCCGACTCTTCCACAGTCACCACGAATGAGATCCACCTCACGACGTGCTCCGCTCCTGCTTCCCCCTTCTCTCGTGACGCAGCTCATGGCGCTCTACGACTATCCGCATCCCTTGCAACGTGGTCGTATGATTCGCGGATATGATCGGCCTCATGCGATTCGGACTGCGCGCATGTGCGCGGCGGTGGCCATGGCTTTGGGCCATGGAACCGAGCGAGTCCGCCAGTATCAGATTGCCTGTCTGTTGCATGACTTGGGCCGTGCTGGGCTCGATCGTCAACTCTTTGGGAAGATTTGGTCCTGGGCCAAGGCGCGGGGTATTCCAACGAGGCCACGGGAATGGAGAGCCCTACACCAGGATACCCGCTATGGACACGAAACGGAGGCCTTTCTTCGGTGCCATCGAAAGGATCTCGAGGCTGATGGCATTGAGATCACGGCCTGGGTGAAAGAGCAGGTTGAGATGCGGCTGGGATATTCACGCCGGCTTGCCCGTCGGCTGCATGCGGTGCGGCCTGCCATCAAGGGAATGGGGGTGACCTGGGCGCCTTGGATGCAGCAGGTGATGCTCTACTATTACTATCCGGAAAAGCTGGCGTCTGCCAAACCCTGGGTAAGGCAGTTGGCGGAAATTCTTGTCGCCTGCGAACAGTTTGAAGCCTTCAGCAATCGGCGTCGAGGACGAGACTATTATGTTCGGGAAAGGGAAACGTTGGCCGATGCCTTTGCCTATCTGGAAACTTTGCAACAGGATGGCATTCTGAGTGGGACGGTCATGGAGGCCTTGCGTCGGTTGACAGTACAAGGAGAGT
>DATDFW010000017.1:0-7196 GCA_036522375.1 Nitrospiraceae bacterium | reverse complement strand
TTTCTCGTCAACGAGCAGTTTCATCGTGGCAGCATCTCCTCGCTCTGGATCGCGCGGGCCGCGTTGGATGATGACGCAATCGTTATGGATGCCGATGTGCTCTTTCATCAGGAAATCTTGCGTCGTTTAGTACAATCACCGCATGAGAACGCGCTGCTCATGGACGACACCATCAAGCAGACAGGGGAAGAGTGCATGGTCGTGGTCGAAGGCGGGCGCGTGATCGCGCTGACCAAAAAGATGCCGTTGCACTATGACTATGCGGGAGAAGGTGTGGGGTTCCTCAAGGTCCGGCATGCCGATGCGCCGTATGTGGTGGCGTCGCTCAAGTCCCATGTGGATCACGAGGCCTGGCAGATGGAATACGAAGAAGCGCTGTTGGGATTTTTTCGTGATGTGAAAGTTGGGCATGAGAAGATCGGTGGACTCCCTTGGACCGAAATCGATTTTATCGAGGATGTATTGAAGGCGGAACGGGATGTGTTGCCAAAACTATAGCAGTGGGGGTAGATGGATAACGGATAAACAGGATACCCACCTCTTAAGATACCCGGGGTGATTGGGAGAGTCTTTCCCCACATCTAACGATCGGCCGATCATGAGCGAAAGCGTAGTTCAGAAACAGACGGGTCTCCAGGGATTAAGCACGGCGATTCTTTTGCCATCGGTGAGTCTGTTTGGCGAGTCCGCCGGATTGTATGCCGACGAGGTTGGTCCACTGACCAGTGTCGTGGGCATCGGACTTTTTCAGCGGGCGATCTTGACCCTGCAGCGAGCCGGTATTCGACAGCTCATGGTGCTGGTCGGACCGGAGGAGTCCCAACTTAGACAGGCATTGAGCAAAGGGCCGCGTGTGACAGTCCCGGTGCGCTGGATGCCGATTCGTGAGTTCCCACTGGATGATCCCCGCACCTGGGAAGCGCTGGCAGCGGAAGTTCGTGGCTTTTGTCTCCTGTCTGGCGTGCAGGCCGTGTTTGCGAGCCCCTTGATCGAGAGCCTGCGCCAAGCAGTGCAGGAGGGGCAGGCGATTGTTGTGGCACGTCCTGATAGCGGGAGAGATCGACAGCCTCGCCGGTCTAATTTACGCGTGAAAGTGCAATCCGGACGGCTGCTCTCGATCACATCGAGACAGGATGAGGCCACCCTGGTGGTCACAGATCTGGTGGTGCTTCCGGCCAGTTTCATGAGCGTGGTCGGTCAAGCTGGCGGGGAAGCCGGCATGGTGCCGATTCGTCGATGGCTCGAGCGTGCCGCGGTGGACGGGCATGTGCGAGTATTGTCCACGGAAACGAATCGGTCCCACTGGTATCAGGATGTTCACGATGCCGCCGATGTGAAGGCCGCTGAGAAAAAGCTCTTCAATTCCCTCAAAGGTGATTTCGAAGGTTTCGTCGACCGGTTCTTCAATCGGAAGGTCTCACGCTGGTTCACGCGCATGTTTCTCGTCGCAGGCTTTTCGCCGAACGCCATTACGGTTGTGGCAAGCCTTATTGGGCTGGCCGCGGCTGCAGCATTTGGTGTCGGGACCTACAGCGCTGGAATTATCGCTGCACTGCTGTTCCAACTTGCGGCGATCATCGATTGCTGTGATGGTGAAGTGGCCAGGCTGACCTTTACCGAATCGCCGTTCGGGGCTTGGCTTGATATTGCGATGGATAATATCGTGCACATGGCGATCTTTGCCGGCATTGCGGTGGGTTCCTACCTGCATCTAGCCGGGAATGAAGAGGCCTGGGTGCCTCTCGCCCTCGGTGCAGCCGCGGTCCTGGGAAATGGGCTGTCGTTCTGGCTCGTCACCCGCGCACAAAGGATTAAAGCTGCGAGCGGATGGAGGACGCCGGTGCAAGCAGCTTGGTCGGACTTTATGCTTAAGAACGTCGCGAGCCGCGACTTTTCCGTCGTCGTGCTGATTTTTGCGGTCTTGGGCAAGCTTGATTGGTTCCTCTGGATGGCTGCAATCGGATCCCTAGTGTTCTCGATTCTGATGTTGTGGGTCATCAGACCTTCCGCCACGTCCCGTGCTTAAGATCGTCCTCCTCTTCGTCGGCCTGCTCACCCTCGGATTCCTCATTTGGCATATTGGTCCCGAGCAGATCTACGATGCGGCGTCCCAGCTCGGGCCGGTCGCGCTCCTCTTCCTGCTGATTCCCTCCACCATCATGTATATCGTCGAAGCGTATGGTTGGAAAATCACGCTGAGTCCATCGGCCAAGAATATTCCATTCTGGCGTGTGCTCGCGATTCGGACTGCCGGTGAAGTGGTGAACATGACCACGCCAACTGCGTATGTTGGGGGCGAACCGCTCAAGGCTTACCTGCTCGAAAAACATCATGTGCCAATGGTGGAAGGGCTTGCCTCGGTCGTCATAGCAAAAACGACGATGACGATTGCTGAAGTGGTCTTCATCCTCTTGGGCATCGCGCTCGCATTTTGGAGGGTCGGCGCTGATAGCTCATCCGGGCAGACGGTTACAGCTGCGCTGGTCAGCGTCGGCCTGCTGGTGCTCGTGACCGCGGCATTGGTGTTCGTGCAGCAGCAAGGGCTCTTTACGTGGCTCTTAGAATTTCAGAGGAAGGTTGGGCTGAAGATCCACTATCTTGAAGCGCGTGAGAAGAAACTACGGTCGCTGGATCGAACGATCTTGAATTTTTACCGTGACAATCGTCTGACTTTTTGTTCCTCCATCGGACTGTTCTTTGTTGGTTGGATGGCTGAGGCGTTGGAGGTCTACGTCATCATTTATTTTCTCGGTGGTCCAGCCGTTGCGCTTTCCGCCATCTCCATCAGCGCTCTGTCTGTCTTCATAAAAAGCGGCACCTTCTTCATCCCCGGAAGCCTTGGCGCTCAAGACGGAGGCAATATGCTCTTGTTGAGAGCCTTTGGTTATTCCGACGTCACCGGAATCACCTTCGCGTTACTCCGGCGGTTCCGTGAGTTGGTTTGGATCGGGCTCGGGCTGCTGTGCTTAATGCTTGCCGGCGGGAGAGCAGCGGTTATTCGAGAAAGTCGCGCCGATGACCTAGAGAATCGTTCCTGACATCTGGTCATTTTTTGTGTAATCAGACTGTCTACGGTGACCATGGTTAAGCTCGCACTCCTCTTTATTGGCCTCCTCACCCTCGGATTCATCGTCTGGCATATTGGTCCCGAGCGCATCTACGATGCGGCGGCGCAACTGGGGCCGGTCGCGCTGATCGTCCTGCTCATTCCCTCTGCCATCATGTATGTCATTGAAGCATACGGGTGGAAAGTCACGCTTGGCCCATCAGCCAAGGATATTCCATTTTGGCGTGTGCTCGCGATCAAAACCGCCGGTGAAGTGGTGAACTTGACTACGCCGGCCGGCTACATCGGCGGCGAACCGCTCAAGGCCTATCTGCTTACGAAACATCATGTGCCGATGGTGGAAGGGCTTGCCTCGGTCGTCATTGCAAAAACGACGAAGACAATCGCCGAAGTGCTCTTCATCCTCTTGGGCATCACGCTCGCAGTCCGGACGGTTGACAGCGACGGCTCTTTGGGACAGACCGTCGTCACGGCGTTGATCAGTGTCAGCCTGCTGGTATGTGTAACCGCGTCGTTGGTGTTCGCACAGCGGGAAGGATTCTTTACATGGTTATTGGGATTCACTCGGACGATCAAGCTGAAGATTCCTTTTCTCGAAGCGCGTGAGGACAAACTACGGTCGCTGGATCGAATGATATTGGAATACTACCGCGATAACCGTCAGGCCGTATATTCCTCGACGGCACTATTCTTTTTGAGTTGGATGGCGGAGGCATTGGAAGTGTACATCATCATCTGGTATCTGGGGGGGCCTGCGACAGTCCTATCTGCCATTTCTATCAATGCCCTCTCGGTCTTTATTAAAGGCGGAAGCTTTTTCATCCCGGGCAGCCTTGGGGCCCAAGATCTCGGTAATTTTCTCTTGTTGAAAGACTTTGGTTACTCCGATGTCGCCGGCGTTACCTTTGCGCTGGTGAGACGATATCGAGAGCTGGTATGGATCGGGATGGGATTACTCTGCCTTGCGACGCTGCGTGGGCGGGCTGCGGTTATTCAGGAGCGCCGCACACCTGACTCAGGAGTTGGTTCCTGACACCAATTCCCACTCTCATCTCCGTTCAAGGACTGGACTGGGCTTGCTCTGCTAATGTCGTCGACAGTCGATGGGTGACGATTCAGGGCAGCGTTCATCGGGCTCCCGAACTGACCCCGACACCTGTTTCGTTCCAAACTGCGTAGTTGGGTGTCATGCTGGCCAACAGCAGAATTGAGTTTATTCCGTTATATTACAGATGGTTACCGTGAAAGGTAAGTTAGGCGAATTTCCCTGGATGCCCGCGATCGGATCTGTGGTATTCTCATCCTTGATACTCCATCTAATGAGACCTTCCCCCACAACAACCCATGCTTAAGATCATTCTCCTCTTTGTCGGCGTCCTGACCCTTGTGTTTATTGTCTGGCATGTCGGCCCAGGGCGCATCTATGACGTGACTGCGCAACTTGGTCCGGTGGCACTACTCATCATGCTGATTCCTTCCGTCATCATGTACGTCGTCGAAGCGTACGGCTGGAAAGTCACACTTGGCCCATCTGCGAAGCATCTTCCGTTCTGGCGTGTGCTCGCGATCCGGACAGCGGGTGAAGTCGTAAACGTAACCACGCCGGCCGGCTACGCCGGAGGAGAGCCGCTTAAGGCCTATCTGCTGAAGAATCGCAACGTGCCGATGGTGGATGGGGTCACATCGGTCGTCATTGCAAAAACGACGATGACAGTTGCGGAAGTGCTGTTCATCCTTCTCGGCATCGCACTGGGTATGTGGCTGTTAGGCGGGAACGATTCATCCGGTCAGACCGTGGCCGCGGCACTGTTCAGCGTGGTTCTGCTGGCCTTGGGCACTACCGCCTTTGTCTTCGTGCAGAGGCAAGGAATCTTTACATGGCTGTTGCAGTCTTTACGGAAGGTCGGACTCAAGATTCGCTATCTCGAAGCTCGCGAGGAAAAATTACGATCGCTGGATCGGACAATCCTGGACTTCTACCGTTATAACCGTCCAGCCTTTTGTGCATCCACCGGACTGTTCTTTCTCGGGTGGATGGCGGAAGCACTGGAAGTGTACGTCATCATCTATTTTCTCGGCGGTCCTGCCATAGCCTTGTCTGCCATTTCCATTAGCGCCCTCTCCGTCTTCATCAAGGGCGGTACCTTCTTCATCCCCGGCAGCCTCGGTGCCCAAGACGGCGGGAATTTGTTCTTGCTGAATGCGTTCGGTTATTCCGATCTCGCCGGCATCACCTTCGCGCTGCTGAGGCGATTTCGGGAGCTGGCATGGATTGGGATCGGGCTACTGTGTCTCGCGTTGCTGCGTGGGAGTATCGCGAAAATTCCTAAAATCCGCCCCTTCGACTCAGAAGTTGGTCCCTGACTCTCTGACATCTTTTCCACTGCCCCATAGTGAAAAAACAGCGATCCTGCTTCCTGAGCAGGATCGCTTCTGCGCGGCCTACATCTTACCTGTGGCTAAACTACTGGTCTGAGCCCTTCATCCGTTCCACAAGCACCAGGGTCCCAAGGACCGGGAGGGGGAGCACCCACAGGAACATTAGAAACGTCAGGTACGACATGGTCGAATCCTTTCAGCAGGAGTAATACTCTGATGAAGTGCAATGCCAGGACCAGCCGCATTACCAGAAAGAAGAAACTGCAGAACTTATTGAAATGTTGATGACGTTTGTGAGGTTAGCCCCTGGAGTGTAGGGAGCAATAAGCCCGGACCCGAGATTCCGACAAAATACGACTACAAAAGACGCCACTGCGACAGGAATTTGTTCGTGGTTCCGGGGCGAACGTGTCGCTCGCTCAGCACATACGTCGGCGATTCTGTAAAGTTTGGATACAATTGTTTAGTGCCTCAATGAAGTAGGACTGGGCCGGTTATTTCAGGACTAGGTTCCGTGCCGTTGGAATTTGGGTACAAGCATCAGTGCTTTTCTTTCGTGGAACCCAGTGGTCCGAGATGCCTATGACTTCGGTCACCCTCCGTTTCGCTGATTTCTAAGGCGCTTCTTTCTTGACCGAGACCTATCGACTCGATGGGGAGGCGCTCATTCTGCACGTCTTGTATGAAGATGATCTACATTAATGAATGGCGTTTACAGGCTTCAGTTTGGATATGTTAGGATGCGTCGCATGTCCGCGTTAAAGCTGGTCCTGTGGGCTTTTGTCGCCATCCTTGGCGCTGTCGCTCTTGCCTTCGTTGTCGGTGTCGTCAATCCAAACGAAAAAGTAAACGGTCTTTGGCTGGTCGTCGCGGCAGCTTGCATTTATGTGCTGGCCTTTCGGTTCTATGGTCGTTGGATTGCACGGAGTGTGATCGAGCTGAATGATCAGCGTGTGACTCCGGCCGTGAGGTTGAATGATGGCGTCAATTTTCACCCCACCAATAAATACGTGCTGTTCGGTCACCATTTCGCGGCGATTGCGGGGGCGGGGCCTTTGCTGGGTCCTGTGCTGGCGGCGCAGTTCGGATTTCTTCCTGGCTTTCTCTGGCTCGTGATCGGCGCGGTCTTGGCGGGTGCGGTGCAGGATTTCATCATCCTGGTAGCTTCGATGCGGCGAAATGGCCGCTCACTTCCAGAAATTGCGCGAGATGAACTGGGTCTTGTGACTGGCACTGCGACGGCGGTGGCGGTGCTCTTTATCGTGGTGGTGGCGCTGGCAGGGCTGGGCTTTGCTGTTGTGAACGCGCTCTATCTGAATGCCTGGGGTACCTTCACAATTGCGATGACGATTCCCATTGGTTTCATCATGGGCTTCTATCTTCAAAGGTTTCGGCCCGGCCAGGTGGCGGAAGTTTCTCTGCTTGGGGTGGTGCTATTGATTGCGGCAGTGGTCTTTGGGCGTGTGGTGGCTCAGTCTTCGATGGCCGGGTGGTTCGAACTTGACCGAACGACGCTAGTGTGGGGACTTGCCGGCTATGGGTTTCTTGCTTCTGTCTTGCCGGGGTGGATCCTCCTTGTGCCGCGCGGTTATCTCTCCACCTTTATGAAGCTCGGTGTCGTGGCATTGCTTGGGGTGGGAGTGATTCTCATGGCGCCCGCGATCGAGATGCCGCGCGTCACCATATTTGCCAGCGGAGGTGGACCGATTATTCCCGGCACGCTCTTCCCCTTTCTCTTCATCACCATTGC
>DATDFW010000016.1:0-5523 GCA_036522375.1 Nitrospiraceae bacterium | reverse complement strand
GATTGCGGCTCAACTCCCTGCACGGAGTCAAACACCGCCACAGCGCCGTCGAGCACTCGGAGCGACCGCTCGACCTCAATCGTAAAGTCCACATGCCCCGGGGTATCGATGATATTGATCCGATGGTCTCGCCAGAAACAGGTTGTCGCAGCAGCTGTAATCGTAATGCCGCGTTCCCGCTCCTGCTCCATCCAATCCATCGTCGCAGCACCTTCGTGAACCTCACCCATCTTGTGTGAGATGCCGGTGTAGTAGAGGATGCGCTCCGTCGTGGTTGTCTTACCGGCATCAATGTGGGCCATGATGCCGATGTTCCGCGTTTGCTCTAAAGGTGATTGGCGTGCCACGTACTTCCTCTAAAAATATATATGCCGCAACCCGGCCGGTGAAACGCTGCGTCTTACACGCCCCTGCGTGAACGGATCGCAGCACGGCCCAGCTGCAGCACAGAACGACGCTACCAGCGATAGTGCGCGAACGCCTTATTGGCCTCCGCCATCCGATGCACGTCTTCCCGCTTCTTAACCGCTGCCCCCGTATTGTTCGACGCGTCCAGTAATTCAGCCGCGAGCTTCTCTCGCATACTCTTCCCGCCACGAGTACGCGAATATTCCGCCAACCATCGAAGAGCCAGCGACATCCGACGAGCTGGACGAATTTCTACCGGCACCTGATACGAGGCACCACCTACCCGACGGGACTTCACTTCAACAACCGGCTTTACGTTATCAATCGCCGTTCTAAATACTTTCAGTGGATCGTTACCCGTCTTCTCATGAATGGCATCGAAGGCTCCGTAACAAATGCGCTCGGCCGTACTCTTCTTTCCACCCGACATGAGGATGTTTAAGAACTTTCCGACGAGCTTATCCCGATACCGCACATCTGGGAGAGGATCTCGATGGTCTAAAAATCTAGTCCTTGGCATATGTCATTCACTCTCTGGTATCCCTAGTTGACAAATCTTCTACTTGGGACGCTTCGCTCCATACTTCGAACGGCTCTGCTTACGGTCCGCCACACCAACGGCATCGAGAGCACCTCTGACGATGTGATAGCGGACACCCGGCAAGTCCTTCACCCGGCCACCACGTACGAGCACAATAGAGTGTTCCTGGAGATTATGGCCGACACCAGGAATATACGTCGTGACTTCCATTCCGTTCGTCAACCGAACACGTGCAACTTTACGCAGCGCGGAGTTCGGTTTTTTGGGCGTTGAGGTATAGACACGAAGACAGACACCACGCTTTTGTGGACAGGATTTGAGTGCGGGGCTCTTGGTCTTCGCGTGCGCGAGTCGGCGACCTTTTCTGACTAACTGATTAATCGTTGGCATTCGTACTTCACTCTCATCTTTGGCACAGTTTAACCGCGGCGCTCAACCCATCAAGGGCAAAGCCGGTCGATTGTAGTGACCATTAACCGCGGTGTCAAGTCTGCTCCCACACGCCATGCATCATGAGCGAGCAGGTTCACCCAATCCCGTCACGATGCCCTCAGGCGCGAGCGTCGGAACATCTCCCTGACCGGCAATCACAGGTTCCGGTTTGGGACTAATGACAAAGGTGTCGCGATACTCTTCGAAGCCGGTACCAGCTGGAATCAAACGACCGACGATCACATTTTCTTTCAGGCCCAACAGAGTATCAATCCGCCCGTTGATCGCGGCTTCCGTCAAGACTCGAGTCGTCTCCTGGAATGATGCTGCCGAGATAAAGCTATCCGTCGTCAATGCGGCTTTGGTGATACCCAGTAGCACCGGCTTCCCAAGACCAGGCTGCCCGCTCTTCGCCAACACTCGTTCATTCTCTGCGTCAAATAGCATCTTGCTGACTTGACTGCCAGGCAGGAATTCCGTATCGCCAGGATCTTCGATTCGGATCTTGCGCAACATCTGCCGCACAATAATCTCAATGTGCTTATCGTTGATGGTCACACCTTGCAACCGATAGACGTCCTGCACTTCGTCGACAAGATATTTCTGCAACTCGTTAGGTCCCAACACATCGAGGATGTCGTGCGGATTGGCCGATCCATCCATCAACGGCTCACCAGCCCTGACCCAATCGCCTTCATGCACGTTGACATGCTTGCCTTTGGGTATGAAATACTCCTTCACATCGCCCATCTTATTATTCACAAGCACTTTGCGCATGCCCTTCACGAAACCATCATACGAGACTTCGCCATCGATCTCGCTGATGACGGCGGTTTCCTTCGGCTTTCGCGCCTCGAACAACTCCGCCACGCGAGGCAAACCGCCGGTGATATCTTTTGTCTTGGTCGTTTCACGGGGGATCTTGGCCAGCACATCACCAGGAGTGACCACTGCGCCTTTTTCGACGAAAATATGCGCCCCGACAGGGAGCAGATAGCGAGCCACGTTGGCTGCCGCTGCCACTTTGGCAGTCTTTCCCCCTTCATCCTTGATCGACACGCGTGGACGCAACGTCGCCCCGCTATGCTCAACGATGACCTTGCGGGAGAGGCCAGTGACTTCATCGAACTCTTCCTTCATCGACACACCTTCGATGATGTCTCCATACGCCACCTTACCGCCGACCTCCGTGAGAATGGTCAGTGAGTATGGGTCCCATTCAACCAACTTTTGGCCTACTTCAACGCGGCCACCATTTTTCACTTTAATCTTGGCACCGTAGACGACCCCATACTTCTCACGTTCACGCCCTGTCTCATCGACAATGGCAATCTTGGCGTTCCGATTCATGACGACCCATTCACCCTCTTTGTTCTGGACTGCAATCGCGGGATTATGGAAATCGGCATTCTTCTTGGCATCGAAACTCATGAACTTGATAGTACCGGCATGCTTGGCTTCGGTCACCGTCTGCTCAACCACCTTGCTCGCCGTTCCACCGATGTGGAACGTCCGCATGGTCAGCTGCGTTCCCGGTTCACCAATCGACTGTGCCGCTATGACACCGACGGGCTCGCCTTTTTCAACCAACCGTCCGCGGGCTAAATCACGCCCATAACACGATCGACAGACCCCCCGGCGTGACTGACAGGTCAGCACCGAACGAATCTTGACATGGTCGACCGCAGCCTCCACGATCGCCTTTGTCCGTTCCTCGTCAATCTCCTCATTGAACGACACAATGATTTCGCCCGTCACTGGATCACGAATATCTTCTGCAGCCAACCGCCCCAACACCCGCTCTTCAATGGGCTGAATGATTTCCCCGCCCTCGACCAATGCACTCACAATGATGCCATCGGTGGTGCCGCAATCAATTTCGTTGATAATCACATCCTGCGCGATATCCACCAAGCGACGCGTGAGATAACCGGAGTTTGCGGTCTTCAATGCCGTATCGGCCAACCCCTTACGGGCACCGTGCGTCGAGATGAAGTACTGCAACACCGTTAATCCTTCGCGAAAGTTTGCGGTAATCGGCGTCTCGATGATTTCACCGGAGGGCTTCGCCATCAATCCGCGCATACCGCCCAACTGGCGGATCTGCTGCGAGCTTCCTCGAGCACCGGAATCGGCCATCATAAAGATCGGATTGAACGCTTCGGCCTTACTCGGATCGCCGCCTGCGCCCAATTCCTTCATCATTTCATTGGCTATCTGTTCAGTCACGTGCGCCCAGATGTCGATCACTTTGTTATAACGTTCGCCATTGGTGATCAACCCCTCGGCATATTGCCGCTCGATCTCCGTCACTTCATGTTGAGCCTTCCCAAGCAACTCCTGTTTCTTGGTCGGAATATGCATGTTGTCGATGCAGATCGAAATGCCGGCACGCGTGGCATACTGGAATCCGGTGTCCTTGACCTTGTCGAGGAACGTGACGGTCTCACGATGACCGCACTGGCGATAGACGGTGTCGATGAGCTTGGTCATCTCCTTCTTGGTCATGAGCTTATTCGCCGTGGCAAAAGGCATTCCTGGAGGAAGTACTTCCGACAGAATCACTCGTCCGACGGTAGTCTGAACGAGATTTCCCTCTATGCGTACCTTGATCCGCGCATGCACGTCCAACTCTTGCGAATCGAATGCAATGCGCACTTCCTCAGGCGAGCCGAATACTTTCCCTTCCCCCTTGCATCCTGCACGCTCCTTGGTCAGCCAATAACAGCCGAGCACCATGTCCTGCGACGGCACTGCGATTGGCTTACCGTTGGCGGGTGAGAGAATATTATTGATCGACATCAGCAGCACGCGTGCTTCCACCTGCGCTTCCACCGACAAGGGAACGTGGACCGCCATCTGGTCGCCATCGAAGTCCGCGTTGAATGCTGCGCAGACCAGCGGATGCAGCCGGATGGCCTTGCCTTCGACCAGCACAGGATCAAACGCCTGAATACCGAGACGGTGCAAGGTCGGTGCACGGTTCAGCAGGACAGGGTGTTCCCGAATCACCTCGTCAAGCACATCCCACACTTCCGGCCGTTCTTTCTCGACCAAACGCTTGGCACTCTTGATCGTCGTCGCTGCACCTCGCTCTTCCAGCTTGTGGAAGATAAAGGGCTTGAAGAGTTCGAGCGCCATTTTCTTGGGTAACCCGCATTGGTGCAGCCGAAGCTCAGGCCCCACGACTATGACGGTCCGGCCGGAATAATCGACCCGTTTACCCAGCAGATTTTGTCGAAAACGCCCCTGCTTCCCCTTCAGCATGTCGCTCAATGATTTGAGCGGCCGCTTATTGGGTCCACGAATCGCGCGGCCGCGACGACCATTATCAAAGAGCGCATCAACCGCTTCCTGTAACATCCGCATTTCATTGCGGATAATCACACCCGGCGCTTTCAGCTCGATCAGCCGTTTCAGACGATTGTTTCGATTGATGACGCGGCGGTACAGATCATTCAGATCCGATGTCGCAAACCGCCCGCCGTCCAGGGGCACAAGCGGGCGCAATTCCGGCGGGAGGACCGGAATCACGTCCATGATCATCCACTCAGGCATATTTTCAGACTTGCGGAAGGCCTCGATGACTTTCAGTTGCTTTGCATATTTCTTCTTCAGCGCCGCGGAAGCCGACGTCTTGGCCTTCGCTTTGATCTCATCCCACTTGGCATTGATGTCGATCTTGCGGAGTAACTCCCGAATGGCATCGGCGCCAATGCCGACTTTGTAAGAACCAGGACTGTATCCCGCAGCTTGGAGTTCGCGTAGTTTTTCCTCCGAAACCAGTTCCTTCTCCGTTAAATCTGTCGATCCTGGATCGACACAGACATAGCTCTCGAAATAAAGAATCCGTTCCAGTCCTTTGAGGCTCATGTCGAGCAAAGTTCCGATACGACTCGGCACCCCCTTGAGAAACCAAATATGTGCGACCGGTGCCGCGAGCTCAATATGGCCCATGCGCTCTCGCCGAACTTTGGACTGAATGACCTCGACACCGCACTTGTCACAGACAATGCCGCGGTGCTTCATGCGCTTGTACTTGCCACAATTGCACTCCCAATCCTTGATGGGACCGAAAATCTTTGCGCAAAACAATCCGTCCTTTTCCGGTTTAAACGAACGATAATTGATGGTCTCCGGCT
>DATDFW010000015.1:0-12162 GCA_036522375.1 Nitrospiraceae bacterium | reverse complement strand
AGATTGTGGAGCGCCCGTGCGATCAGCTCCTTCCCGCTACCTGTTTCGCCAAGAATCAGAACGGTGGAATCGGTCGCGGCCACGGTTTGGACTTGTTTGAGGGTGCGCTTGAGTGTCCCGCTGTCTCCGATGATTTCTTCGAAGTTATATTCTGTTTGAATCTCTTCCTCGAGATACAGCTTCTCTTTTGTCAATTTGTCTCTGAGCTGAGCGATTTCTTGGTAGGCCAATCCATTGTCCACAGCAATCGCAATCTGTTGCCCGACCTGGCTCAGGAGTTCGATTTCAGCCGCTGTGAATTCGGTTTCGTCCGTACGCCCCACGTTCAGCGCACCGAGGACTCTCTCGTGGGACAACAGGGGAATCGAGCAGAACGAGCGAACTCCTTGATCCAGCAGCTGTTGAGTAATTTCGGATTCGACTGCCAGCAACTCCAGGTCACGCGTCCCATAAATCACCGGCTTCCTGGTGGCGATAGCCTTGTCCGATGGAGACTTGCACTGAGGCGTGATCGGCAGGTCTTCAACAAAGTCTTCCTGTTTTGCGAAGTCCAGCACGTGAACGCGACAGCGATTGGTGTGGGCATCGTACAAGACGAGTGCCGATCCGTCATGCCGGATCACTTTTCGTAAACAGGCGCTGACTGCAGTGAACACATTCCGTAAGTCCAGGTGCGACACCACCGCGTTGTTGACTTCGAGCAGCAGCTGCACGCGATCCCGTTCATAATGCAGTTGTTGCTGGGCAGAGTGAGCGCTCGCCGCGTGCAAGACATTATCCACAGCCACCGCGACTTGTTTCGCCACTTGCTGCATGAAGGTGATCTCTCCTTCTTGATAGATCCTCCGTTGGTAGCTTCCAAATCCCATCGCCCCCAGACGACGCTGCGCCGTTGTGAGAGGAACCACTCCGAACGACTGGACCTCGTTTTCGCGCAACATGGCCATCAGTTGCGGGAAGCGAGGTTCTGTCGCCACATCCTCGACCAAACAGGGCACCTGAGTTTTCCAGACCAATCCTCCGGGGGATTCATCGATGGGCAGTTCCAGACCGGGATTAATCGTAGAGGGCTTCGAGGTCACCAAGAGCCACAGGCGCATGGTATTGCGCGCAGACTCATACAAAATGACGTTGATGTAATCGAATGGGACGATCTGAGGGAGCCGTTGAGCGAGATCTTGAAGCAGTTGGTTCAGGTCGCGGTGTGAGGCGATGGATTCGGATACTTCCAGCAATAGACGGAGTTGGTCCTGCCGGGAGATCAGATCTTGATAATGGAGGACGTTGTCCACGGCCACGGCGACTTGGTTGCCGACCTGCCGGAGAAAAGCCACATCCGATTCGGAATAGGCCTCTTTTTGCAGACTCATAAATCCCATGGCGCCCAATTGTCGGACGGCGGTAGTCAGGGGAACAACACAGAACGATTTGGCGCCGTCTTCCTTCATCCGTTCAGTCACTGTTGGCCAGCGATCCTCTTCGTCAAGATCGCGCACAAGGAGCGCTTGTTGTGTTGCCCAGACATAGCCCGAAGGGGTGTCATCAACAGCCTCCTCATGGCCGCCTATGAGTTCAGCCGGCACATTCGCTTGAATGGTCCGCAATCGCATCGTATTTCGCGCAGGATCATATAAGGAGAGGGCGACGAAGTTCACATGGACCACGCGGGGAAGGCGCTGGGCAAGATCTCGAAAGAGTTCGTGCAGATCGCGATGGGCGGAGATGGCCTCTCCTACCTCCAGCAGCGTTCGATACTGCTCCTCCAAAGTATCGCAGGGAGATACGAAATGCTGATCCATCGGGGCCGTATACCTCTGGTGTGGCGCTGAATAGTGCGCGATGTTCAGACGCGCGGTGCGGCTAGTGTAGTATCGCTCATGGGCACTCTTCAAGCCTCCGATGTCGAGCTTGCCCATCGATTTGAAACAACAGGGTCATCAGGCGATCGAATGCATGCTACGCTCCGGGTAATCCCGCAATGTCCCGCACTTGGCGGACTTCGACGGTTCCGATCCGAGCCCCTGGAATGCGAGCCGCGATAGCGACGGCTTCCTCGAGATCATGGGCCGTGACGAGAAAGTAACCGGCAGTCTGTTCGTGCGTCTCCATGAAGGGACCGTCGGTCACAAGCCGTTTGCCGTCACGCACCTGAACTTTGACGGCCGCCGATGCCGGTTGCAGCGGCGACGCGCTGAGGTATTGCCCATTGGCATGGAGCTGGTGAGTGAGCTGCACCGACTCTGCCAGCATCTCCTTCCTGGTCGCCTCGCTGAACTGGCCGAATGCCGCTTCGTTGTGATGAACCAGCAACAGATATTTCATGGATATGCCTCCTGTGCCCAATAGGTAGTCGTTGGGGAAGATAAAAATCGACAATGGGATTAAGCGGACTGCGGCCTCGTGTGACGCCTCGCTAGGAACGCTCTTCCAGCGCCAAGAAGGCGCGCTTCTTCGTCAACCCGCCCGCATAACCGGTGAGTGCACCGTTCGCACCAACGATGCGGTGACAGGGCACGATGATGCTGATTGGATTGCGGCCGGTGGCTCCGCCGGCAGCCCGCGCACTACCTGGACGGCCAGCGCGTCGGGCAAGTTCCGCATAGGCAATAGTCTTGCCGTACGCGACACCCGTGATCGCCTTCCACACCGCCCGCTGAAACGGCGTACCGCGCGGTGCGATCTTGACGGTAAAGCTCGTGCGTGTGCCGTCAAAATATTCTGCAAGCTCGCGCTTCGCCTGCCCTAACAGTATGTGCCGCGCATCCCTGACCCATCCATTTTCTATACGAGGATGATACTTCTGCCCTGTGAAATAGGCCCCAGTCAATCCTGTGTCGTCGGCAACCAACAACATGCGCCCCCGAGGGCTGTGATAGAAGTCGTAGTAATGCATCGTTACTCCTTTATCAGTGAATTCCAAAGATGCATGACGGCATAAGCCCGCCATGGCCGCCAGATTTCCGCGGTTTCGAGCACCCGGCGCGCATTCTTCTCGCCCAGTGCTTTCATCACACCGTGATCGGTGTGAAGATACGCGTCCGGCCACCCGAGCACCCGCATGACGATGTACTGCGCTGTCCACTCGCCCACGCCCGGCAGCGCACGCAGGCGCTCCAGCGTCGCGTCTACATCAGTATTCGGCGTCAGCATAAGATCGCCGTCCGCCGCGCTGCGCGCGAGGGCGACCACTGCGCGGGCACGCGCTCCCGGCATGCCCAGTCGGGCGATAAGACTGACCGGCGTGTCGGCGACCCGCGCCGCGGTGGGAAACACGGTCGTGAGTCCATCAAATGGCGTATCGACCGGATCGCCGAGTGCGGCAGCGAAACGGCCTGCCACAGTCCGGGCAGCGGCAACCGTGATTTGTTGTCCAAGGATCGCGCGCACCGCAACCTCGAATCCGTCGAAGGCCCCTGGGACTCGTATGCCGGGACGGCGCTCTGCTAATTTCCCCAGCGCCTTGGCCACTTCGGTCGGATTGCAAGACAGGTCCATGAGCGCCTTGACGCGCGAGAGCACCGTCGGAAGAACCCGGGCGAGCGACGCAGAAACAGTGATGCATAGTGCCGGCTTATTCGGCGACAAGCCGATCTCGACCCAACCAACATGTTCCTTATCCGTGGACACCACGCGCACTGTGCGGCGGTAGGAAGCTCCCACGATCATCTCGACACCGGCAAGGGACCGTGCGCCGAGAAAGGTGCTCATGGCAGACCAGTCATAAGGCGGACGGAAGGTCAGTTCGAAGTGTAACGTGTCGGCAACAGGCACCGCCTCGTCCTGCATGTGCCGGCGCAGCTGTCCTGGCTGCAAGCGATAGCGCTGTTTGAAGAGCGCGTTGAAGCGCCGTAGACTGCCGAAGCCGCTGGCGAACGCAATCTCGGTGACCGGTAGATCGGTGTCGGTGAGCAGGCGCTTGGCCAGGAGCAGGCGTTGCGTCTGAGCGAACTGGACGGGCGACACGCCGAACTCGGCACCGAACGCGCGCCGCAAGTGCCGGTCGGTGATGTCGAGACGCGATGCAAGGGCTGCTAGCCCTCCAGCATCGAGCGTCTGGTCCTCGATGAGAGCCGCCGCGGCCTGTGCCACCCGTGTTGTCGCGTCTATGCTCGCATTACCCGGCGCGAGTTCGGGCCGGCAACGCAGACATGGCCGGTAGCCGGCCACTTCAGCCGCGGCGGCGCTCGGATAAAAGCGGCAGTTCTCGAACCTGGGCGCCTTCACCGTGCATACCGGGCGGCAGTAAATGCGCGTCGACGACACGGCGACGAAAAATCGTCCGTCGAAGCGCGCATCGCGCGCCAGCAGTGCGCGGTAGCAGGTAGCGGAATCGAGCATCATAGGCGTTATTATAGGTCCGGCGCATGGTGCCTGCTCGCCATTTTCGGACGTAACAGTCCGAATCGGAGAACAGCGATAGAAGGTTCCGGCGCCGCTCGTACAGCGCCTATTTTAGTTCTTCCAACCGTCGTTCAAGGAACCGCCGTTCGGGCTCCTGCCGGGTGAGATTCAGGGCGCGTTGATAAGAGGCTTGCGCGTCTTCGGTTCTGCCCAGACGTCGACAGAAGTCTGCCCGCGCCGAGTGGGCAAGGTAGTAGTTTTTCAGTTCACCGCGAGCAAGAATGGCATCAATCAATTCTAATCCTGCCAACGGACCGTCCCGCATCGCCACCGCTACGGCTCGATTCAGCTCGACCACAGGAGAAGGGTCCGCCTGGGTCAGCAAGCCATAGAGTGCGACGATCTGGGCCCAATCGGTCGCGGAAGCGTTGGGTGATTCGGCATGCACCGCTGCAATCGCAGCTTGAATCGTATAGGGGCCGAACCGCCGGGAGGACAGCGACCGTTCCACTAGCGCGATCCCGTCCTTAATGAGATGGGGGTCCCAGAGTGATCGGTCCTGTTGATCCAAGAGGACGAGCTCTCCCGTCGCCGATGTGCGTGCTGCGCGTCGAGATTCATGCAGCAACATCAGCGCAAGTAGCCCCATGACTTCCGGTTCTTGCATGAGTTCCAGGAGCAGGCGGCCCAGTCGGATCGCTTCGCCGGAGAGATCGGCTCGCGTGAGAGAGGTTCCCGATGATGCGGAGTAGCCTTCATTGAACACGAGATAGACCACGCGCAGCACCGCATCCAAACGTTCCGGCAACTCGGACGGGGAGGGGACTTGATAGGGGATGCGTGCTTCACGGATTTTGCCCTTCGCGCGCACGATGCGTTGCGCGACCGTAGGCGGCGAGATGAGAAAGGCGCGGGCGATTTCTTCGGTCGTGAGACCGCACACTTCTCGCAACGTCATGGCGACCTGTGCCTCCGGTGACAAGGCCGGATGGCAACAGGTATAGATCAGCCGCAAACGGTCATCTTCAAGGTGGTCATCGTATTCGGTAGGGTCGCTGGTGGTTTGGTAGAGGTGCTCGGCGACTTCTGTCAGTGAGGCATCGAATCGGACACGTCGGCGCATCACATCGATGGCTTTGAAACGCCCGGTCGACACGAGCCAGGCGCGAGGGTTTGCAGGTATGCCGTCCTGCGGCCACTGTTGTACGGCAGCAGTAAAGGCCTCGTGTAAGGCTTCCTCGGCAAGGTCGAAGTCTTTGAGGAGGCGAATCAATGTGGCGAGCACATGGCGGGATTCGTCGCGATAGAGCGTATCCACCTGTACGCGCACCCGTTCAATCGCAGCATCGTCACTCATTCTCTCACCGTGAGCCACACTCCGGCACAGCAACGGGACGCACCTCGATGGCTCCTCCGGCATGCAGCGTCGGGATGCGTGCTGCGATCGACATCGCCTCATCAAGATCGTGGCATTCGACCAAGTGGTAGCCGCCCAGCTGTTCTTTGGTCTCCGCGAACGGGCCATCAGTAAAGGCTAGTTTGCCATTCTTCATCCGAACGGTTGTGGCCGCTGTCGTCGGATATAGCCGGCCGCCGCTATGAAGGCACCCGCTTTTGACAAGGTCTTGGATCAACTCCCCATATTCCTTCAGGATTTTGTTCTTCGCCGCGTCGGGCAACGTCTCCCATCCATCCTCATCGAAACAGCATAGCAGCATGTATTGCACGGCATGCTCCTTTCAATCAGCGTCGATACCAGTTGATCTTGTCTAGGCCTTCACGAATGTCTTGAACCCACCATAAGCCATGCGCTTCATGTCGAACGGCATCGTATTGGAATGACACATGCTCGTGATTCGGGGATCCTTCATTACCTTCGCGTTCACGCGATCGCGATGCGCACGCGATTTGTACAGAATCCATGAGAACACCACAGTCTCTCCCGCCTTGAGCTTGGTTATGCGAGTAAACGGTATCCCCATTTTCACGGCGAGATCGTCGCCGACACATTCACGGTAATCCAGTGCGCCATATTCCCGCCAGACGGTTCCCGCCTTCTGGGCCATCCGACGGTAGGTTTGAAGTTTTTTCTTCGGGACAGGCAACACAAAGCCGTCGATGTACTGAGCCATTTTGAGTCCTCCTTTGGATGAGATCGTCGGTTTGACACGTGTGGGTTTTTCCCCAAGAATGCTATTCTGCGCAGCCGCCGTCCTTCACCGGCCGCACCTCGATGCTTCCAAACCGAGCGGCCGGAATCTTCGAGGCCACCCGGATGGCGTCGTTCAGGTCTCTGACGTCGATCAGAAAGTATCCACCCAGTTGCTCCTTCGTCTCGGCAAAGGGACCGTCAGTGGTCGAGGCCTTGCCGTTGCGGACCCGAACGGTCGTAGCGGTTTCAACAGGATGAAGCGGCGACGCCGCAATAAACTGGCCGCTTTTCTGCAATTCGTCACAGTAGGCCATCGACTCGTCTGAGAGTGCGACACGCTCGTTCCTCGAAAGGGCATTGAGGGTCTTTTCTTCGAGATAGACCAAACAGAGGTATTTCATAGCATGCTCCAGAATGAGGTGATCCTGATTCTTGTCCTCCGATCAACGAGTCATTGCGCGCGGTCGTTCACTTCCCAGAGTGCGAAGGTATTCCCCTCCGTGTCTTCACATATCACAAAGTAACCCATCTGCGGCACCGCCGTCTTGGGCTTGCAGATCGTCCCGCCAAGTTTCTCCACCTTCGCCGCCGCGTCGGTCACTGATGCGACGCTGACATAATTGGTGATGGGCTGTTGGGGGTATTTGCGTGCCATCAGCCCACCATCCGGCGTGTCGTCACCGCCGCCGGTATCGATATGCCAGTAATCTGCCACTCCGGGAAACTTTTCGATCTTCCAACCGAATAGCGAGCTGTAAAACTTCTTCGCCCGCTCAGGATTATCAGCCGGTATTTCAAACCAGACAATGCTCGCCGAACCCTGTCGTTTTGGGGTTTCATGGGCCTGTTCGCTCTTTGCCATGGTGTCCTCCTTAGTAATGGTGGAATGACTGTTTACATCAGATAGTCGTCGGAAGGGGCTCAATTCGACAAGCGTATTCGATGGCAGCGTTGGATCAGCCCAGGATCGACAGTGCTGTCCCGGCAGCCTGTCGCAGGGCAACGGCGGGGGCCCGAACGTTGAACATGCATTCCATCAAGGAGTCGAGCGTTGCAAGGGGTCTTTCACCGACGCTTAAAGAACTGCACGGCTCGTTCATGGTCTTTCGCGGCTTGGAGAGTGTCGAATGTGCCTAGATTTCTGCGCTTCCCTGTCTTTGGATTGTGCGTGCGCGAATAGAGACGGTATTTTCCCGAAGCGAGCTTCCTAATCATAGCCTCGTTCTTTCTCAATAATCGGCTATCTATTTATCCTTCTCGAAGAGTGTTCGAAGTTCGCCTTTGGCGCGCGCGAGGATTCGTTTCCGGTCAGCACCCAGCTTCGAGCCAGCCCTATTAAGATAAAAGTTGAGCATCGACATTGCTGAGGAGAGAGGAGATCCCTTTCGTCGCTGACTCCGCTCTGCAGATCGCTTCAATGACGCGGCGATCCGACGGGGGTCACTAAGGGTAAAGACCCCTGGATCGAGAGTAAGTGCATCGCTGTGTTTCGTCACGTCGGCCGACCAACGTCGAGTACGTGGCCGCGAGTCGCGAGGCCTGGACTTCTGTTTCTTCAATCTGCCCTCAACACCGTTTACGAAAAAGCATTTTGAAGAGTAACCGTATCATTGCAGGCTAGACGAATGACCTAGGTTCGTCCCTAGTTAGAAAGTATACTCTCTGCTTTTTCCTCACTGCCCTCGTGCAACAGTGAAGCGAAGAGGACAGGCTGGTCGGCTTACTTCTCGATGCTTGGTAGTTCCGGAATGGTCATCTCCGTCACTTTGATGGCTTGTCCCTGATCATTCAGGCGGACAGTGATGCGTTTACCGACCGACAGTCCCTCAAACAAGTCCGGCCTCGTCACTGTGAATGCGACCGTCTGATCCAGATCTGTCTTGATTTTTCCACTCGCCTTAATCAAATCAAGCTCCAGAAGTGTACCGGTCACGACATACGAATCCTTCTCCGTCTGCTCGGGTGATGCGGCCAAGACTGTTGCCCATGAAGGAGCACCAAATAACATGGCAAGCAGGATCATCATCTTCGCGGCCATGATCTCTCCTTTAGGTGGCATAACTATGCCGCTATTTGGGCGCAGTAGGTCCCGGTACAGTCGGTCCCGGTGACGGTGGAGAAGGTTTGGGTGACGGTGGAGAAGGTTTGGGTAAAGGGTCTGTCGGGCCCGGTGAAGGTTCGGGAATCTGATTGGTTTCCAACCCGTTGGAGATTGGGTTCTGGAGGAAAAGAATCAACAAGACCATGAGTTCGATCATTCGATATTTCATGATCTCCTCCCAGACGGCGAGGCTGCGATCTCGCACTTGACGCAGAGCAACCAGCGTTAACCAGGGCAGGCAGACATTTCCATGCTAGGCAAACATAATAGATCTGCCTGTTCAATATTGCTCACAATGCCTCCGCTGGCAAGATTGAGGAACAAGCCGTATTTCCTTCCCCTCATCCTGCCATCAAGCCCCCGTCGATGGGCAAAATGCTTCCGGTTGTCCAGCGCGACTCATCGGAGACAAAATAGATCGCAGCCTCCGCGATTTCCTCCGGCTTCCCCAAGCGACCCATTGGGTGAAGCCCTTCGAACCAGGTCTTGATCTGAGGATCTGCGAAGATATTCGCAGTCCCGGGGGTAATCACTCCGGCTGGGCAAACACAGTTACACCGGATGTGCCGTTTCGCATAGGCCATGGCCACGGTCTTCGTCAGCATAACAAGGCCTGCTTTGGACGCCTGATAGGCATGGGCTTCAAAGTTTGGGATGGCCTTGAGCGCGCCCACCGTCGAGATGTTGAGGATGGAGCCCCCTCCTTGTTTCAGCATGTGCGGGATCGCCGCTCGGATGAACCGGAACGGGCCCTTTATAAATAAATCAAAAGTCTCGTCCCATATCTGGTCGGGCGTCTCATGGAGGGGCCCGGAATAGAATAGGTTGCCGGCATTGTTCACAAGGATGTCAAGACGACCATATGTTCGGACCGTGGCCTCCACTGCTTCCCGTACCTCCGATTCATTCGTCACACTTCCCTGAAGGGCCAAGGCACGGCCGCCGTTCTGTTCAATGGCTTTGACGACCCGCTCCAACTCTTGCTTCCGCCGACCCGTAATCGCGACTGTGGCGCCTTCCCGAGCAAAGACTTTGGCGATCGCTTCTCCAATACCGGTTCCTCCGCCTGTCACGATGGCAACTTTCTTTTCGAGTCTCATCGGTCCACCCTCCGTGAATAGATAATTGCGTGTCTCGCTTGATGTCTCGTTGACAGAGTAAGAGTGATTCGTCTCTTATACAACTACCGCTGATTTCTTCAGGCGTCGTCGCAACAGATCCGACTCCGTCGTATCGTAGGTGTAATGATGAGCCAAGATGACAGCATCAACGATTGCGCCGCAATTGAGGCAACGCCAACTGGGGATTTCATGCTCCGCAGAGCCCAATTCAATGTCGTCATACCGCTCTCGAACCATCAATCCGTTACAACGGTGACACGTCATATGGCACCTCCTTCCTCGATTGCCTCTGTCACTTCACAAGTGGAACGATCGTTCCATAAATAGCCAAAAAAAGAGACCGGCTCACTCCAAGATCGAAAGTCCGGTCTCCGTTGTCTGCTTCACCACGTCAGCCGACGTTCCGGCTTTGATCATGACCACGGCGCCCTGCATCATCGTTGTAAGAAAGCGCGCGAGCGCACGCGGATCTTTGTCGTCCTTCAATTCACCCTGTTCTTTCGCGCGGGCCAGGACCTTAAAGAATGCATCTTCCGCCAACTTGAGTGCCTGGCGAAGTCTGCCTGCGATTTCCTCCTCGTGCGGAGACAGTTCCATCACCGTGTTGGAGATGAAGCACCCGCGGCGTTGCGGATCAGCCAGGCCACCTTCGATCATGCCATTGATGAACCGATGCAAGGTCGGGAGTGCCGGGCCAGGTTGCTCAAGGAGAGAAAGTTTCGGCCCGACGAAGCTAGTGCAGTAGCGATCCATCACTTTGAGGAACAATTGACGCTTATCGCCGAACGTGTCGTAGAGCGAGCCGCGATTGAGATCCATCGCCTTCAGCAAATCTTCCACCGACGTGGCTTCGTAGCCCTTGTGCCAGAAGACTTGCATCGCTTTGTCCAGAGCGTCCTCCGGATTGAACTCTTTCGCCCGTGCCATGGGAACTCTCCAGAATTCCTGATCCAATATAATAATGAATAAGTTAGCATATACTGGAACGATCGGTCAATAATAAGATCTTTACCATCCATCCTTGTCCTTGCTGATGGATCTGCGAAGCGGGAGATGAATGGGAATGGGAAACGTTAGTCTGGCTTTCTAGTGCTCTGTTGGCTTCTATAATCATAGCGATTACCTTTATAATGAGGACTTAACTGACGGGTAAACGACGAACGTTGCGTCATAGTGGAGAGGATGCACAGCAACAGATCATGGAAGTCATACGGTCATATATCAACGCACTCCTGGAGAAAATGGGTTTCCACATTAATAGGCACCGGCATGAGGAAACCGTACTGGAGAATGAAGAGCCTCTTCAATCTGAACGTCGTCGGGAATCACGAAGGCCGAGAATCAGTCCTTGCACTTACGGCGTAAAGCGCTCAGCGGATCGTGGCTCGTTCATCGAAGAGGGATATGGCACGGCGGTGAATGATAGCCTGACTGGAATGCGGCTCCTCCTCGGTGTCGCTCCCTCCAAAGGTCAGCTGTTGGAAATTCAAACCGATGACCGGACGCTCGAGCATCCGATCTGTCTGGTAGAAGTCTGTTGGACAAAACCGCTGCGAGAAAATGCGCAAGAGGATGCGCATGAAGAGCTATACCTCGTCGGCTGTCGCCAGAGCATTGGCGGCAATCACGATGAGACTCATATAGCTGCGACTCGTATGCCGCGTGGCACCGACCTGTGAACGGAGATCTTTTCTACCCGCCTAAGATAAAGCCTCTGTCCGTCCAGCCGTTTGACTACTGATAAGATTTAAGTCAATTGACCAAACACACAATGAGGGATAATATCCCCCCGCGTCATTCACCAAATTCATTCATAGGGGGAAGTATGGCCGAAGCCACCGATGTGTATGCCGACCAATTTCAGCTCAACCTTGGGCCGCTGGGGTGCACGTTGAATTTCCAAGTCTCCGGAGCCAATCCGGTTGCACCAGGCACGATGCCACCGATTGAACGTGTGGCCACCATTCGGTTGAGCCTCCAGCATTTAAAAGCGATGGCATTTATTTTTCACAAACAAATTGTGGCATATGAAACTCAAACTCAGTTGAATATCGGTCTTCCAGTCGATGTGTTGCGAGCGATGCAAATTCGGCAGGAGGATTGGGAAGCTTTCTGGCGTCCCTAGGAGTCAGTGCGAGACATACCGTTCTACTGCGGCAAACGATCCACGGACATCCGCGTCGTGCTCGGCCCGAAAAATTCTCAACGTATTTCGGCTTATAAATCGCTCCTTCGACTCACGAGGGGAGCGCAACCAGCTGAAAGAGATCGGGTGTGGAACGAGTGAATAGAGAGGAGTGATGCAATGGGTAACGATCGAGTGGCCTCGGCAAAGATCATGCAGCTCGGTACGGGATTCTGGGGATCGAAGACGCTCCTGAGCGCCATCGAACTCGGACTCTTTACCGAACTTGCCAAGGGCCCGCTCGATGCCAAGGCGCTGGGCG
>DATDFW010000014.1:0-4033 GCA_036522375.1 Nitrospiraceae bacterium | reverse complement strand
GCCGTATTGCAGTTCATCACCATGTTGACGAGGGCCTTGACCTTCGCGGCCTCCCCCGCCGGCCCGATATAACGCAGGTGCGCGCTCAATCTTTCCAAGAGCGGCTTTGCCGACTCGAATACGTCCTGACGTCCACCGCACATGAGGTAGAGCGTGCCTTGACGCGCCTGTGTGATGCTGCTGGCCATGCAGGCTTCGAGGCTCTGCCCCCCACGTTGCGTCACCAACGTTCCGACATCGACGTGCACAGCCGGCGAGAGCGTGGCGCAGTTGATGAAGAGCCGGTTCTTAGCATGGCGGAGAAGGCTTTTTGTGTCGGTCTCGGAAAAGATCTGCCGCATCGCCGTGTCATCGGACACGACCGTGAAAATCGTGCTTGCAAGTTCCGCAACGCGAGCGGGGTTCGCGGCCGCTTCACTGCCTAGCTCGGTCGCAACATCGGTGGCCGTGGCGTGATTCGTATCGTACACAGCTACGACTGTTTCCCGCTGATCTTTCAAGCGCCGAGCCATGTTGGCTCCCATCCGACCAACCCCCACGAAGCCGATCCTCAAATCAGATGGCGTCATCACGATTGCTCCTTCGTTCGTGTTAGCATGCGCGCGAGTCTAGCATACCCCTAAAGAATCGATGAAGAGGATATGAGGGAGGTTTGTGCATGCATCAAATCATTGTCGGGTATCATCTGGATGAGTATGGCGATTGGGTGGCGGATCTCCAATGTGGCCATGGTCAGCATGTGCGTCACCAACCGCCGATGACGAATCGACCCTGGGTTTTGACGCCGGAAGGGCGGGGGCAGCATCTTGGAGAAACTTTGAACTGCAAGAAGTGTGACGAAGCGAGTGGTTGATTTATTCGATGGTGGTGACGTCCGGAGAAGGTGCTGAGCTCATGTCGAGGCCGGGTCCTGACCAGGGTTGCAGTCGTGAACCTTCATACCGGTAGCCACCTGTGACGGGATCACTGATCAGCAAGAGTGGGGTATCGAGATCGAGCAGGTCGAACCCACCGAGCCCGAGTACGAGGCCAAAGGAGCAACCCATTGCGATACGTGTTTCGACCATCCCGCCAATCATCAGTTTGAGGCCGGACGTTTTGGTGAAGGAGGCAATCTCCACGGCTTCAGCGATGCCGGTCTTCATAATTTTGATGTTGATGTAATCAGCGGCGTCCCGGGCAACGACCTGTTGTGCGTCCGCAAGCGAACGGACCGACTCATCCGCTGCAACAGGAATACCAGTCTCTCGACGGATCGCCGCCATACTATCGAGGTCCTCCCGCGCTACCGGCTGTTCAAGCAGCACGATTGTCCCGCCAGAAGTCTTCACCCCCTGTGCAAACGTCAGGCAGTCCTGACACGAGAAACCCTGGTTAGCATCGCCAATGAACGAGATCCCTGGGAGTGCGCGATGGACGGCTTCCAGACGTTTGATGTCCTGCTCAACATCTTTGCCGACCTTCATTTTGAACAGACGAAACCCCTTCGCATACCATTCGCGCGCCAGGGCGAGGGTCTTGCCAAGGTCGGCAATGGGAATCGTGATGTCCGTCTCTCGCGCTCGCATATCCTTGCCTCCCCAGAGTTGCCACATCGGAATCTTTGACGCATGGCAATAGGCATCGATGATGGCGGTTTCGAGTGCACAACGCGCGGCAGGATGAGTGAGCGCCTGTTCAGAGAGCCCCCGCCCGATCTCGTTGTAGTCTGCGGCTGAGCGACCAAGGATGGCTTTACCCACTCGGTGAAGTAGAACAAGGCAGCTCTCGCGAGTTTCCCCTCCGACTTCAGGAAACGGCGCCGCTTCACCATACCCTTGTGCACCATTCGCCAAGGTGACACGCAGAAAAACGTTTTCCGCCATCGTTCGTGTGCCGGTGGCGACGACGAAAGGATCAGTGATGGGTACATCTACCGGCCAGAACTCTACCTTGCGTATGGTGACAGACATGTCGTGCATCGGAATGAAGGGGGGCGCCTAGGTGTATATCAAGAATTCGTTGAACTGGACAACACAGGTATAGATATCGGCAATTTGAGTGTAGTTGGTAGTCATCAATTTCAACAGCCATACTTTTGAGAGGGGGTTGGTATAGACGAAGTGGGCATCGCCCCCGATAAGAGAGTGCAAATGAGAATTTGTCCTTATGCTCCAATGTATCAAGGGGCTGCCGTGAGTGTATGGCTGTGTCTGGCTCATACTCCGACGCACCATGCCAAATAGAGTAATGTGATTGATAACCGTTGGCCGAGCCAGTGCATGAATCTTTGTGTGCAGGTTTTTGTCGATAGAAGGAGATGGAGGGTGCAGATCGGTTAGACCGGTTCACCCATATCGATCATTCTCCCAAGGGAATGCGCTGTTCGAATAGCCCCGCACTTCCCAGAATCCCTTGACATCCTTGTCCGAAAAGGTGATTTCCTTTACCCACTTGGCGCCTTTCCAGGCATAGCGTTTTGGGACGATCACACGGACTGGGCCTCCATGCTCTTTTGAGAGGGGCTTGCCATTCCATTTGTATGTCAGGAGCACGTCCGGATCGTCGCAGGCTTCAAGCGGCAAATTTGTGGTGTAGTCGTCGAACGATTTAAAGAGGACGAACTTCGTCGAAGATAGTGGCTGCACTACGGACAGAATGTGTTTGAAGCTGACACCTTCCCACTCGTTATCGAACCGGCTCCAGCTTGTCACGCAGTGGAAATCTGAGACGTCCTTAAACTGGGGCTGCGCTAAAAATTGTTCCCATGTCAGGTGACGGGGGTGGTTACAAATCCTCCGATGGTTAACGTCCATTCGGTCAAGGGGACGTCAGGTTTGAATCCAAGATCCAACACGGGAAAAGTTTCAACGAGGTGTTGTCCCGGTGGTAACCGAGAATCTCCCTCGTAGAACACTTCCCGTTCTTCACCTCCACGGCGGGCCTTGGCCCACTGCTCTTTCGTCTTGGTCAGACGGTTGGGTTCGTCCATGATGGCCTCCTTGTGACAGACTACGGGAACCAGGGTCTTCCTGACAACTAGGAGCCAGTCTTCTGGTGCAAAAAAATGCTCATTCAAGACGCACGCTGTTGGCTAACAAGCGCATAACATAGATAACGTTAGATTTCTCTTAGAAGGTAGTGTGGTGGCAGGAAAAGGAATTCCCTCCAAGTATCAGAGACCTGTGAGTTATGGTAAGGCCTGATACACTTGCATGAATGAAGCAACGTGAATCGGGCGGATGATGACATCACGTTCCAACATATGCAGGTTTTTCCTGGCAAGTGCCTTAGTGACCCTTGGTGGTTTGGGCGAGTTGGAGCCACTCGTACTGGTTGTCTCTGCCAAGTCGAAGCAGGATCCCAAGCCGCCGGTTGTTCAGCCTCTCGCGTCGGATCGCCAGGATTCTATAACCCTACCTAAAGGAGGTGCCAAACAACAGTTTAGAACCGAATCGAGCAAGCCCGTGGCGATAGTACCACAGGGTCAAACCTCTTCCGATAGGGTTAACAGGAAGATCCATCGCCATAGGAAGGCAGGGGTTAAATCGCGTCCTCCCGTTATCGTCCAGCCGAAGCCGGATCTTTCGTATCATGGAATACTCGAGCAGCCGCAACGGTATAGCCCCAGCCGGGATCGTCGAACTGGTCGGGTACTAAATCCCCACGCAAGTGAGATCCAGCACGACCACTTTCAAGAACTTGACAAGAATCGTGACGGAATGATCGATCCGTTCGAGCGTGCCTTTAGCCGACTCGACATGGATCGTGATGTCAGTAACCATCAGTGGGAATAATCCTCCTCGCAGCGCCACCCTACAGATTCCTTTGAATCGACCGACAAGAAGGGGTAGCCGTCAATATTCTACACAGAATACTATGCGCACTGGTTTGCTCGTCATGCTTTTGATCGGTTTCGGATGCGCCGGCCCTCAAGGCCCACAAACCCGGAATGTTCCCGAATCCCATGGCGATGCTACCTGCCCTTCCCGCCAGGTGTCTCCTGAAAAGGAGCATGCGATCCAGAAAAGATGTTCTTCTGTGTCAGCAGGAT
>DATDFW010000013.1:0-2879 GCA_036522375.1 Nitrospiraceae bacterium | reverse complement strand
TTCTTATCTTTCAGGATCCAAGCACACAGCAAGGGAGACACAGGTTCCTGAAGGATGCTCAAACAGGCCGTTCAGCAAGGCCGCACCACCTAAAGGAGGCTGAGGTCGAGGTTAAGGTTAAATGTCGATGAGACTCTTGTTTTCTCAACCTTAGCCTCAGCCTTCCGATACGAGCACACAGACCAGGTAAACAAGCCCCCATCGACTGACGCCATTCACCACAGTGGTATTAACACCCCTGCAGCAAAACGCCGCACCATTCATAGGAGCCACCGTACAGTCTCCCTTCGCAACCCCTTGGAACAGAGCCGATTCTCCTTCCTCATTCATAAGAGGAACAGGCATATGCAATGCAGATCTGATACCGGAGTCGCCAGCCGATTATTGGCTGTCATGGTCATTGAGGAAAGGGAGTGCGTCATGCGAATCCTTTGTGCCGTGGATGGGTCTGAATGCTCGCAGTGGGGGATACAAACGCTCGAAGCGCTCGCGGAACAGGAACCGGACTATGTGATGTTTCTCCATGTGATCGATCCATCGGTCCTCCGAGCAGGCAGAGGCGCGAATCCCAAACCTGGGAAACGCGCACTGGCCGCCATGGAGAAGGCCGGGGGAATACTCCTCCGCGAGGCGGAGCGATCGGCGCGAGTGGCCCTGGGACAGGCCGTCACCTGCCCTCGGACTAAATTCCACGCCACCTTAACCCTTGGTCACCCAGCCCGGACGATCGCACGGCAGGCGCGTCGGATGAAGGCCGACCTCATCCTCCTTGGATGCCGCGGATTGAGCGACATTCAAGGATTTCTGTTGGGAAGTATCTCCCGCCAGGTCGCGTCGATCGCCTCCTGCTCCGTCTTCGTCGTGAAACAGCCGATCCCGCAATTAAGACGCGTGACCCTCGCAGTCGACGACTCAAAGCACTCCCGAGCCGCCGCACGGTTTCTTCGATCCCACATTCTTCCGGAATCGGCCACGACCACGATCCTCTCGTCGGCGGAAAGACCGGTCACCGACTTGGCCGTTCGATACTTGTCCACGACGCAAATCGCCGAGTTGGAACAACCAGCCGTCGAACGCGCCACGCGACTGGTCACGACCTTGCGGGATGAATTCTTGAAAGAAGGCTATGCCGTCGACACAGCCGTACAGATGAATCACGTCATCGACACCATCGTCAAACACGTGGAGGCGGACCATGCCGACCTCCTGGTCATCGGAGCTCGTGGCTTGACCAAGAGCGAACGGCTCTACCTTGGCAGTGTCTCGGAGAGTCTCCTAAGGCACGCCCCTTGTTCAGTTCTGATCGTGCGAGGCACGCGTGTCTGACCCCGTACTTCAGGATCTGAACAGGCTCTCGGTTGACGAGGCCCTGATTCGCCTGAACACCGATGGCGGCGGGCTCTCACCCGATGAAGCCCGGCGGCGGCTGGCAGAATTCGGTCGCAACGTGCTGATAGCCCCAAGCCGCTACTCAATGCTGCGCGGGCTCGCTCGCCATTTCACTCATTTCCTCGCCGTCTTGCTCTGGATCGCCGCTGCTCTCTCTTTTGCCGCGGATTTCATGAGACCGGGCGAGGGGATGGCAACCTTAGGCGGGGCCATACTCGGCGTGATCGTCATCAACGCCATTTTTGCCTTCTTCCAGGAATACAAAGCTGAGCGGGCCGTCCAAGCACTTCATCGATTATTGCCCGACAAAGCCTGGGTCACGCGAGGCGGACAATCCATAGAGGTCGCCCGAAGCGAGATTGTGCCGGGCGATCTGCTTATTCTGGAAGAGGGAGAACGGGTACCGGCCGACGCTCGCCTTATCGAGGCCGACGGGATGCGAGTGGACAACGCCGCCTTGACTGGAGAGTCGAAGCCAAAACGGCGAACGGCTGAGGCAACGGAGGATGGACACTGGCTCGATACCTCAAACCTCGTATTCGCCGGCACCACGATCCTTTCCGGACACGGACGTGCGGTGGTTTTTGCGACGGGGATGCGTTCCGAGTTCGGCAAGATCGCCGGCCTCACCACTACGGTCGAGTCAAGCTTCAGTCCTCTGCAGAAAGAGATCATCACAGTTACTCGCATCGTCGCAGTGATTTCGTTGGCGATGGGCACCTCCTTTTTCATAATCGGCTTATGGACGGGACTTGGCTTTTGGATCAGCGCCATCTTCGGAATCGGCATCATCGTGGCCAATGTCCCCGAAGGCCTCCTGCCCACCGTGACGCTAGCGCTCGCCATGAGTAGTCAACGCATGGCGAAGCGCCAGGCGTTGATCAAACAATTGTCCTCCGTCGAAACCCTTGGCTGCACGACGGTGATCTGCACAGACAAGACCGGCACGCTGACAGAAAATCGGATGAAGGTAGACCGATTCTATGCCGACGGACTCGTGATCGAATCACGGGAAGGCTGTTTCTTCACGAGAGGCCACATGGTCAGCAACACGGACGCCGAGCGTTGGCGCTCCTTTTTCGACGCCCTCCTCCATTGCCACAATGCGAAGCGTGTCCGACAGCCCGATGGACGATATGTCGTGACCGGCGATCCTACGGAAACCGCCATGTTGAATTTTGCTATCGAACATGGACTGGCCCACAGACCTCCCTTGCGGCGCATGGGAGAACTGGCCTTCGACGCGGATCGGAAGCGCATGAGCACCCTGCACTGGTCCGAAGGCTGCTTAATCGCATTCACCAAGGGCGCCCCGGAGTCGGTCTTGCCCCTCTGCACGAAGGCCAAGGTCTATGGGGAAGCCCTGCCGATGACCCGAGACGAACGCACAAAGATTCTTGCCCAAAGTCGGTCCTTTGCCGAGCAGGCCTATCGCGTCCTCGCTGTGGCCATGCGCGACGTGGCCCATCAGCCCGAACATATTGAAGTAG
>DATDFW010000012.1:0-5019 GCA_036522375.1 Nitrospiraceae bacterium | reverse complement strand
GGCGCAGTGTCTACCGCGTCTCTCTCATTTTGTTATCGATTGAGCTGAGTTGCGGCTTCCGCTTGGCTCGCGCTGTCTTTTCTCATGAGATACGCTGAAGGAGAGGAGGAAGCCGGCCCGTCACGCGCCTCGAAACGGTGCCTGACATTCCTGTCACTCATTGACCGTAGGAACGTTCTATTAACTAGGGTAATCCCTAGTTAATGAAGATGGAGCTAGATCAGAATATATGGCTGAAGAGTCGTGCGATCACATTTCTGGCTTGTCTCCTCGCTCATTGAGAGAAATCGTGGAGAGGACTCATGACAACAATCTCGAGATGTCGACCGTGTCCTTTTGCAAGACTCCAATGGGACTTTTGGGACTTTCTCAGAGGACTATTTTGGCTGCTTGCGGCTGTCACCATTTTCCCGCTCAACGCAGGCGCGGAAGATCGGGTACCTGGTGCGGATCGGACAACTCTGGAAGCTCCAAAACCCATGGTCCGGTGGCAGATAGGCGGATCTGCGTTCTACATGAGCGGGAAATATGGAACGGATGTACGAACGGACACACTCTATGTTCCTGCAAGTCTGCGCCGGTATTTTGACAGAGGCGATCTCACCCTCGTGATCCCCTATGTCGAGGTCACGAGCAATTGCGGGGTTACCGTAGTGAGCGGCCAGCCCCTTCGGACAGGGGGTCTCTGCCCCCGCACGCCCTCTGCATCCGGAACGTTTCCGTCACGAGTGACCGAGAGCGGGCTCGGCGATGTGCTTCTGATCGGCCGATATTATCTTCATATTGAGCAAGAACCTGGGTGGATACCCAGCATTCTGTTGAGCGGCCGCATCAAAGCGCCAACCGCCGATCGGGATCGAGGGCTTGGGACCGGCGAGTGGGATGAGGGAGTTGGTCTTGGGCTGATAAAATTGATCACCAACAAGTTCATTGGCTTTGCCGATGCCGGTTATACCATTATCGGAAAACCTGAGGGAGTCAACCTGCGGAACCAATGGTCGTATGACGTTGGACTTGGATACTACTTTCTTCCGACGGTCTTGGGTAGTGTCTATTATGAGGAAGCACGGGCGCTGGTGTCGTCTTTTCAAAATCCCCGCGATATCTTTATGGCCGCTTCCTGGTTCATCACACAAGACTTCTGGCTCAACACCGGCTTTATAAAAGGCTTATCAAGCGGAGCGCCTGAATATGGAGGCACGGTGGGCTTTATTTACCGCTTTTAGGCAAGCATGCACACCATCTCATAAGGAGGAATGTTCATGTTGGCCAATCAGAAGAGGCGCTTCCGACAAACATGCTGCATGGCGGTCTGTCTCTTCATGGTAGGTTGCGTGTATGACTTCTACCAGCAACGCACCGAAATGGTGAAGGCACACGTCGAAGCCTTCAATATGTACCTGAAAGCGGACCGCCCGGAACAAGCGATCCTCGAAAATTCGCAGATCGAAGAATTGGCGAGTCAGGTCACGGAGTCGATCAAAAAACGAAGCCAGCCACCGGCTGACAATGAAATGGACCGCGAATATGTGTTGCTGAAGACCGCGATCGAGGCTGCAGTCAAGAACTGGCTAGCGCTCGGACGGCATTTTACACTCACGAAGAAATACGATCAGGCACGTGCTACGTACCAACGAATCATCACGACCTACACTGGTGACAATGAGAGAATTTACAGGGACCGAGCGGCTCGAGCGATGTCGGACGTTGACATTCTCAGCCCACCCATAGACAAGACGTCCGGGTTATAGCCCGGGCTCAATCCGTGGATCATGTGATCATGCCCTACAGAAGGGCTTAGACAAGACAGGTAATCGCGTCTTTCTCAGGCTGCGAACGCTGTGACTTCTATCGTGAAACATGAATCTTGACTTCCCTGAATAAGCAATACGATCAGGCTCAAGCCGCGTACCAGCGAGTCATGCGGAGTAGCCCTATCGGGAACGAGCAGCCCGAGCGAAGCGGAGCATCGACATCCTCAATCCCCCACCCATGCCCATGTCAGCTCCAAGATTATGACCGGTGCCATCTTCTATAAGCTCATGCAATCTGCACATTCCACAAACAGGGTCCTCGATACTCATGCATGCCCCCCTATGTAAGATGAGAGCTCTGCCATGTTTTTTCGCTCCACTCATTCGCTCCTTTATAGTGGAGATTCTTAATCTTTATGGTCCGTACCAATATTCCTCAACGCCTCGATCGTTTGCCGTGGTCGCGCTGGCATTGGCGCATCGTGGTGGCGCTCGGAGTTACCTGGATCCTGGATGGGCTGGAGGTCACGATCGTCGGTGCACTAGGTGCCACTCTCACTAGCCCGGCCACACTCAATCTTTCAACAACAGAGGTCGGGCTCACCGCCTCCGCCTATCTTGCCGGTTCCGTCGCTGGTGCCTTGTTATTCGGTCACCTGACCGATCGACAGGGACGGAAGAAGTGGTTTCTCCGCACCCTGCTCTTGTACCTCATCGCGACGGTGCTGACAGCGCTCTCTTGGAACTTGTGGAGTTTCATCGCCTTTCGCTTTTTGACCGGCATGGGCATCGGAGGCGAATATGCGGCCGTCAATTCAGCTATCGACGAACTGATCCCCGCTCGCGTACGGGGTCAGACAGATCTTGCGGTGAACGGAAGCTGGTGGGCGGGAACCGCGGCTGGAGCCTTGCTCACCGTTCCACTACTCAATCCACAGGTTCTTCCGGAATCAGTCGGTTGGCGAATATGCTTCCTATTCGGAGCAGTCTTGGGTATCGCTATTCTCTTCGTTCGTCGAGTCCTGCCGGAAAGCCCACGTTGGCTGATGACTCATGGAAAGGCAGAGGCGGCAGAGGAGATCGTTCATGACATTGAGCAGACCGTCATGGAGGAGACAGGGATTCAGCGCTTATCTCCACCATGCGGTTTTGTTACGGTACAGACCCTAATTCCACCCACGTTCGTCACTGTCTGGCAAGAGCTCCTCCACTCCTACCCCACTCGCACCCTGCTTGGCGCCACGCTAATGGTCACACAATCATTTCTCTATAACTCGATCTTCTTCACCTATGCTTTGGTCCTCTCGAAATTCTATGGAGTCGCGCCGAGCCATGTGGGGCTCTATCTCGTGCCTTTTGCCATTGGGAATTTCCTTGGACCACTACTGCTCGGGCGATTCTTTGATTCCGTTGGCCGAAGAAAGATGATCGCATGGACCTATGGGCTCTCCGGAACCCTGCTGGCGCTGACAGGCTATCTCTTCTTGCAGGGATATCTTACCGCATTGACGCAGACACTCGCCTGGTGCGTCATATTCTTTTTTGCCTCAGCAGGGGCCAGCGCAGCCTACTTGACCGTGAGTGAATTGTTTCCTCTTGAGATTCGAGCCACAGCTATTGCGATTTTCTTCGTAATCAGTCAGGGGGTCGGCGCATTCGGACCGTGGCTCTTCAGTCATCTCATCGAGACCTCGGCACAAGACGTATTCTTTGGTGATTTGGTTGGCGCCGTCGCCATGCTGATTGGTTTCATCGTGGCCCTTCGGTTCGGAGTGAATGCCGAAAAACAACCACTGGAGGACATCGCCCCTCCACTGTCCTGTCGCAATAACCAGAGCGAGAGTGGCTCCCCGGAAATTCCTGTCTGATTTTAGAATTCGGCATCAGTCCAAGCCACGAGCAAACTGTACTGCTGATGGAATGAAAGGAGACTGTTACTGCACTGCTTCTTTGACTTTCTCAGCCGTCTGTTCCGCGGACTTCTCGAGGGTACCTTCCACCGCCCGAGCCTTGTCCATTGGAGTCTTGATGCTATCGATCGCCAGCTGAGCAGCTTGCTCTACTGCTCCCATCGACTGGGTATTCTGAGTCGCGGTTTTGCCAACTGGAGTTTCCTGTTGGCAACCTATCATTCCTTCAAAGAGGAACACGCAGACCACGAGAAGTAATTGGGAACGCCCCTTGTTCATAAAACCTCCCGGCAGCTCGACAACCTCAACTCTCCGATCAGGAATTCCGACCACGACATGCATGAACAGAACGCCAATCATATTGTTTCATAGACCTTAAACCCGAGCCACGAATACCACGAAATATTTCCAGCTTCCATATCCGCTCACGCTCTGAGCGCATCGATATGAGTCTTAATCACCTCTGGTTCGCGGACCCCTCGTAACGAAAGGACCCGGTCTCCGCTAGCAGACTTGATCACCACGGTCCCAAGATCGAAGAATTGCGCAATAGGTCCCTGAAAGATTGTCACATCGGCAATGTCGTCCAACGCCAGCACCTGGATCTCTCTACCCGTATACCCGTTCATTACGATCACGCGACGCGACGTGATGCAGTATTGCGCCCACCGGCGGAGCAGGACGACGCATAGCAACAACGTTGTTGCACCGCCCAGCCAAATTTCCCACCCGCTCATCCCCCACCATAGAGCGAGCAGGGTGCGACCGGCTGCTACCAGGCTGAAACAGTAGAGCCAGGTAAAGTGTGCCCATGAGGGGTACCCACTCCAGCGCACAATTTCATCAGTCTGCATCGCAACATGCCCAGCTTCGTCTGCACCACCGACATATCCTACCCAGTTCAATAAGAGAATGTCCTGCTACCTGAAAATTCTTCCAACTCATGTCACGACATGGTACTCGCTTTGGACCATGCCGCCCGGATAGGTGCGAGTTGCGATATGCCTGAGGTGGATGTCGCGCGGGAGAGAGCTGAAGAGCGGAATTCCTTCGCCGATGAGCACTGGCAGACGACTGATGATCAGACGGTGTATGAGTCCGGCGCGCAAAAACTGCTGAATGGTCACTCCGCCGTCCACGTAGAGATGGCAGGCACCGGAAGCACCAAGGCGGGAGACAATATCGGCTGGAGGTCCGGACATCAGCTCAACAACGCCCCCGTGAGCCTTAGCGACGGTGAGATCGAGTGACTGCTTACTTAAGACGACTACTCGCTTGGTGCCGTAACACCACTTGTCGAAGGTCATAACTTTCTCAAACGTCCTCCGACCCATGACAATCGCGTCAATGCCGGC
>DATDFW010000011.1:0-3063 GCA_036522375.1 Nitrospiraceae bacterium | reverse complement strand
ATCTTTTTACAGGATGCACAGATCGGGATAAGTCCTCTGAGGACTTTGACGTCCCGGAGCGCTTTCTGCAGCGCATCATTACTTCGGCGAAGTTCCCCTTCGCGTGCTTTGCGACAGTCCATTTCCTTTTTTAGCGCCAGGGCGGAGGAGGCACGTGCCAGGAGTTCCACGCTGTTTACCGGTTTTGTGATGTAATCAATTGCTCCTGCCGCAAAAGCGGCTTGGAGATTCGAGAGATCGCTTTCGCCCGTGACCATAATGATGGGAATATCGCACAGATGCGGTCGGCTCTTAATCTGTCGACAGGCTTCGACTCCGTCCATCTCAGGCATGAGGACATCCATCAGAATCAAGTCGATCTGATTGGGTGGCTCCTGGCCGTCCATATCGAGCAAGGGAAACGCCGTCTTTGCCGAGTTCGCGATCAGGAGATCCGTATGGCCGGCCTTCCCAAGGATTGCGCGAAGGAGGACCTGTTGGTCTGGAGAATCGTCGATGATGAGAATGCCCATGCCAATTCCTGTCAGCCGCCCGCACAGGGTACGCGAGCAATCACCTATATTATAGCAGGTGCCGATTGGGGCTATTGGAGTTTGGCTCGGACGAGGTCGCTGATCTGCTTGCCGTCTACCGGTTGGCCCGCCACGCGGGCCATCACCGCTTTCATCACCACGCCCATCTCTTTTAGGGATCGAGCACCGGTGTCCTGAATGGCCGCATCCACAATGGGAGAGAGTTGTTCCGGCGAGAGAGTTTGAGGGAGATAGGATTCAAGAATGGTGATCTCCTGTCGTTCTTTGGCGGCAAGTTCTGTTCGGTTACCCTTTTCAAATTGTTCGACCGACTCCCGCCGTTGCTTGATCATGGTCGCCATAACGCGGCTCATTTCGGCATCGTCGAGATCCTTCTTGATCTCCAGTTCCTTGTTCATCACGGCGGCCTTGATCATCCGAATCACATCCATCCGCAATTGGTCACGGGCCTTCGTGGCTCGCTTCAGATCTTCGGTCAGACGATTGTGTAGGGACATGGACACCTCTATAGAGAAAACAACCAGTGGTTGAGAATACCTCGTCGCCCCAATCCCGTCAATCAGGTCCATCGACCTGCCCTCAACGCGGTCAAGTGGTTTTGAAATAGATGGGGTAGTATGATGACCACGATGGAATAGCGGATTTATTCCATCAAAACTCTCCTCTTCCAAAGGCCGACTATGAACTGGCCTTGCAAATTCGGTCGAAGCGCTGTCCTCTTTCTGCTGGGGGTCACATTGGCCGGTTGCCAAAGCAGCTCTCTTCCTGCCGCATCTTTCCTTGTAGTTCAAACCATTGGGCAGTCGTCATTGTCCATCCCGGGTAATGTACAACGGATTGCGGTGTTCTACCCCCGCTCTTCTAACCCTGACTTTTTAGATGCCTATCAACGGCTGGAAGGCGCGACCTTTCAATTGAAAGTCCTGCGCCCCACACTCAAAGTCGTCGATCGCCTTCATTTGCTGGCAATCATCACCGAGCAGCGATTCCAAGTCGCGGGATCGGTAGGCGACGAGAGCGCGGTACGGATCGGGCACCTATTGGGAGTCGATAGCGTTCTGCTCTATTCCATCGATGGGCCAAACTTGCGGGATCGTCTATTCGCTCGTTTGCCTAGCCAGCTGAGACCGATCACCGTCACGACCAAAATTGTTCGAGTAGAAAGTGCCGAGGTGATATACCTCAACGTGGTGACCGTTCGCATGGACGATGAGGGACGTTGGGATTGGTCTTCATCGGATAATTTGGACTATCAGCAACTGAGCCGGTCGGCACTGGATCGAGGCCTCTTTCAGACGGTCTCCGACCTTCAGCGGGCCTTCGAACTGCAAAGATGGGATCACAACCATTCATCACGGAGGGGATTGTATGAAGCGCAGAGAGTGTAAGATGACCCCGGGACAAAGAATCGTCGGGTGCGCAATGGCTGTGATGCTGGTTATGACGATGACGGCCTGTTCCAGCGACCAGCCGAAACCAATCGCGCAGCCGACCCCAGACCAAGTGCGTGGCCATGCAGATCGCACGTTCGATAAGCTCAAGCAAGAAGAACAACAGCGACCCACCCAGCCACCTGCGCAAGGTTACTAAGCGCGGCACTCTACGGATTCGATTTTGGTAGAGTCCAGACGACAAACTGGGCAACTGGTTTCACAAGCGGCAATTCCCAGAGGAGCTGTTGTCGAGGTACTCGCTCTACTTGGCGCGCCTCATGGAAGGTGCCGAGGAGGCTGGATGAGACCAGCAGTCGTAAGACACCTGAAAGAAAGAAGACAAAAGGCAAATTAGATGCGGGCTGGAGGATGATTCCTGCCCACTCGATGCGTGAAGGAAGGTGCTCTACCAACCAGCTCCCAAGCAACGCTCCCACTAACCATCCTATCGCATTGACCGTACTGTACAACGCGATGGCTTTTGCCCGATCTTCCGGCCTGACCGAATCGAACACATAGTTCTGCAGTCCCAATGCCAAACCCGCCCAAATCACACCGCCCAAAAAATTGACGGCCAGGAGAAAGCCGACGTGCGTACTCGCCAGATACAACATCGGCAAGATCGGTACCGTGAAGCCGGTGATTGACAGCAAGGCTTTATTCCCGAAACGATCTCCGAATTGGCCCCAGGCCTTCAGGGTGAGCAGTTGACCGAGAAGGCCGGCAGCCAGCCAGCCCCCATAGCCGAAGTACGACAGATGAATATCTTGAAGGATATACAGGACGAAAAATGGACCAGCGATCAACACGGACGCATGCATCAGGCCGGAGAACAGCAAGAATCGACGAAAATCTTTCGTCATGTTCTGACGGAAAAACCCTCGGAATCCTTGCTGAGCCTCCTGGTTAGCGGTCTGATGCATGTCCTGAACGGGTGACAAGGCCAGGGCCGAGAGGATGCGAGCGCTTCCTGCCAAGGCAAAGATCACCACGAATCCCCACCAAGCGACGGTTGAATCCTGCCAGAGGCTCAGCACCCACCCAGCTCCGCAGAGCGCAAAGAAGCTGAGGATGGCGACGATTTGAGCTCGGCGGGC
>DATDFW010000010.1:0-4159 GCA_036522375.1 Nitrospiraceae bacterium | reverse complement strand
TGAGCGTGTGACCGCCCACAGTCTGGTGAACCCCCGGTGTATGGCCAGCATCGCCAACCGTTCAAGCAGGATCGTTCCGAGGCCTTTCCCATGAAAGGCGTCGTCGACTGCCATGGCTATTTCGGCCTGGTCGGCGGTCCTGGCCCAATATGACCCAGCGGCGATAATGCGAGGCTGGCCGGATATAGTCCTCGTGACCACGATGGTGAACTGCTTGGAGGGGTTCGAGGAATCGCAGAGTGATGCGATCGTATCGGCAGGGGGTGTACTTTCAGAAAAGAATCGATGGCGTCTGGATGCCAATGACAATCGGTCGATGAACTCTCGCATCGTCGCCCCGTCCTCCGTACGAGTCGAGCGGACGGACGCGGTTGTGCCATCGCGCAGGATGACCTGCTCCGATTCTTGGTTCTCGGCCGACAGCGGCGGCTGGTAAAAAGGACGAATCTGTTTCATGAATGATCACGCACTCGACATATTGCAATTCCTTGGACGGCGATGTCGCTCCTCACGTTCATGCCACGCCTACCCAAGTCTGCCATAGCCCTAGGGGTCGGCGCAGAATACCCTCGGCTTCCTGGCGACGCAAGTACCGCGAGCTGCAATCGTTGTGAGCCAACCAGCATATAGGCCACAGTCTAGAAGGCCAGTTATCCGGAATAGCCCCATCGGTTACGGTGAAGATCCTCGAGAAACTGTTGGGCCCCTGTGCAATGGGGCAGCCTTGGCGGCCAAAGACCACGATGTTCGGAGCAGGGTTTTGGGCAGTGACAAGCAGGGGTACGATGAGAGGTGTACTCACTCGATGAATGAACTTCTCCAGGAAGGCTGTGCCCTAGATGAACGTTGGCTAGCTGACAATGTCCGGTGGCGACATTGCTCTGATATATGACAACACATCCAGCATTTGCTGATCCGTCAACTTGCCGCGAAGGCCGTGCATCGGACTGAACAGCACGCCGTTTGAGATTGTCACTAGCAATTCCCAATCGGTCTTGGAGCGAATGATCGAAGACTGAAGATTAGCAGGCTGTACGATCAGATCCTGGCTCTCCGGACCTTTCCCGTCCAACTTGCTCCCATGGCAGCGGAGGCAGTTCTTTTCATAAACGGCTTGCCCTTCTCTGGGATTCCCACGGCCGGTCTGTCCTGCGGCCCAGGAACTTCCTAACACAATCACGCAGAGCGCTCCGACTATGCTAATGCCTTTCATATGGTCGGCCTTTCTGTTGCGGGTAGTTCAGACGAGGCAGTTTTTCATCTCAACGGACAACGAGGACCGAAGTGGTGGCCCGGTGCACGATTCCGTGCGAGACGCTGCCCAGAACAAAACGACTGAGCCCCTTCCGCCCATGGGAACTGACCACGATGAGATCGTGGTTCTGTCCCACTTCGCACACGGTCGAGACGGGGTCACCCAGGCGGACATCGGGAGACACCGTGAAGTGCGGACTGGCCAATGTCTGGGCCGTGTCGTTCACGACTTGTTCAGCATGCTGCTTATTTTGCTCAGACAAGCCTTCCAGTTTCACGCGTATGTGCGGGTCTATCCGATGGAGCGGAGGGGCGACCGAGAGGATGGTGACCGCGACGGGGTTCTTGAAAGGGTGCGACGTAAGCCATGTCTGCAGACGGATCGCATCCTCGCGTCCTTCGACTGCCAAGAGGATACGGGCGATGGGGCGAGCTTTCCCTTTCACAATCAGGGTTGGTATTGTGGCATGGAGCAGGACACGGTGCGATACGCTGCCGATAAACACTTCCTTCACGCGGCTGTGATCGTGCGTGCCCATGGCAATAAGGTCGGCCTTCACTGTGGCGGCGCTGTCGAGAATGAAGGAGGCAGGGTGCTGGACCTCGCACAACGTCCGGATGGAGGGGATCTCAGCCGGCAGCAAAGTCCGGCAGCGCTCAATGGCCTTACGACCGGCACCGATCAATGCTTGGCGGAATTCGTCGTAGCCTTGCAGATTGAGTGCTCCGGCCACGAGGGGATTCTGGAACATGCCAAGATCCACACCGTGCACGAGCACGACCTCGTCCGGCCGATAGAGTAATCCGATTTGTTCCACGGCGGCAAAGGCTTCGTCTGACCAATCCACTCCGGCTATGATTCTCATTGTCGTCTCCTCTTGATGACTCAGAACCACTGAACCAGTGGTGTGTCGCCCACATTACCCTCACCCTCGCATGCCTGCATCGAACGATCAGCGTACCACCAGCACGGAGCGTTCGGCCCGATGCACAATCTTCTCCGACACGCTGCCCAGCATGAAGCGATTAAATCCTTTCCGACCATGGGAGCTGAGCACAATGAGGTCATGGCTCTGTCCCACGTCGCACACGGTCTTGACGGGATCTCCCATACGGACATCGGGAGACACCGTAAACTGTGGACTGGTCAACGCCTTGGCCATTTCGTTCACGACCTGTTCGGCCTCCCGCTTGCTTTGTTCGGACCAGCTTTCGCGTTCCACCAGCAGCTGCTCGCCGACATCGTGGAGCGGGGGGACGACCGAGATGATGGTGACTGCGATGGGATTCTTGAAGGGGTGCGCCGTCAGCCACGTCTGCAGACGAATCGCGTCCTCGCGGCCTTCCACCGCTATGAGGACACGGGTGATGGGTCGAGCTTTCACTCTCACGATCAAGGTCGGCGACGTGGCATGGAGGAGGATGCGGTGCGAGACGCTACCGCCGAACACTTCCATCATCCGACTGCGACCGCGCGTGCCCATGACGATAAGGTCTGGTTTTATCATGGCGGCGCTGTCGAGAATGAAGGAGACAGGGTCCTGGGCTTGGCACAATGTTCGAATGGAGGGTGTCTCAGCCGGCAGTAGGGTGCGGCAGCGCTCAACAACCTGGCGACCGGCATCCAGCAAGGCCTGACGGAATTCGACGGTGCCTTGCATGGTTACTGCCTCGGCGACGCCATGTACGATCACAACTTCGACCGGCCGGCAGAGCAACCCGATCTGTTCCACGGCGGCAAAGGCTTGGTCCGACAAGTCCACGCCAACTAAGATTTTCATGGTCGCCTCCCTATCATTCAGAACAGCGGATGCGGAGAGCGAGTGTTCCGTTTCTCGTTCTCCGACGTATGCTTGACGAGGCCTGGATATTTTGAACCTCCTTTGTGATTGGCACGAGGCGCCATTGGAATAAGTAGGGCAGAGCCGGTGACAAGCCGGACCGAGAGTCTCATGCGCAGCTGCGGTTTTGGTTCCCAAGTTCCCCCTTTTTTAGGAGACCGCTCCACAAGCGCACACCCTGGTGGGATCTTGGAGTGTCAGGATGTAATGGCCCACCTTTCTCATCTAACGAGATCTTATGAAGCAGGCGACGAGAGCCTGCGTTCGACCCTCGCCTGCTCGGCCAGATTCAAATATTCCACGACGTCGCGATCCTCGACTTGAGAGAAGTCCACGAAGAAATTCCCCACGGCTACAAACGGGTCCGGTGTCATGAGAACCACCAACTCGTCCACATGCGTGCGGACTTCACGGATTGTCGTCGGGGGTCCGACTGGAATTACCCCCACCAGCTTATGGGGCTGCAACGTGCGAATGGCAAGTGCAGAGGCCATGAACGTCGACCCCGTGGCGATGCCGTCGTCAACCAACAGTATTGTGCGGCCTGTGAGTTGTGGGAGCTGCCGTCCCTGCCGGTACAAGTCCTTGCGCCTGGCGATCTCCTTCTGTTGAATCTGAATCAACTGTTCGAGCTCATGCCGGGATACACCGAGCTCGTTGGCGACCTCTTCATTCACAGAGCGGGATCCCGTCTCGGCTATGGCCCCCATCGCATACTCGGGATTGCCCGGCGCGCCGATCTTGCGTGTGATAAAGACATCAAGTGGAAGATGGAGGGCCAAACTGAGTTGGTAGCCCACAGCCACGCCGCCACGAGGAAGAGCCAGAATAAGGCCCAGAGGGTCGTTACGATACTGCAACAACTCAGAGGCAAGCAGACGGCCTGCCTCCTCACGGTTCTTGAAGATCACGGATACTCTTTCTTCGTGCCATGAATCTTACTGCCGATCATGTCAATTGATTCCATTCGTGACGTCAACGCCGATCAGAAACATGACCAGCATCACCAGGAGCGCGATCAGCCACCACAGATGATGGTGACTCTTCGTAGTCACGCGGTGCCC
>DATDFW010000009.1:0-3573 GCA_036522375.1 Nitrospiraceae bacterium | reverse complement strand
CAAGCTCGATATAGAGAGTTCATGTCATTCATAAACCACCGCCAACGCGACTTTCTCAAGATTTTGATAGATAACCCTGATGGGCGAACGGATAAGGTATTGCGGCAGGAGCTAAAACTCGACAGCAATCTTGCCTTGGCAGGCGTAACGGCAGCCTTGGTAAAAAATGCTAGAAAGGTTGGGATTCTAAAAGCAGAAGAAATCTTTAAGAAAGAAGTTATGCGCCAAGGCGATGAAAAGGTGTTGGAGTATAGCTTAGCTGAGCCCTTACGGGAAATCGCACGCTTTGAAGATCTGGGGAACTAGAAACCTGCTTCCTTCGTTTTCGTTTGCCATCGTGCCCTTGCTGCCTTCCTAGCAATTTCACGTCGTGCCTCCCCGCTGAGCTTCTGCGCCCTAGCCTTCCCCCCTTTAAGCCCTCCTAAACGTCCTAGAGCGACAGCAGCGGGGTTCTTTACTGGCTTGGTTGGCTTCTTGATAGGCTTCCCATTGCGGGGAGTTTTGACAGATTCACCGGTCACAGCTCTGAGGATCTCCAAGGCCGTCACGTTCAAGTCAGACGATTTTTTCTTAGCCATTGTGTTGATTCTTCCAGAGCGCGAGGGATTCTCGTAATTGGTTTATGGTGAAGGTGAGCGCTTCGGTCTGATTAGGAGTGAGATAACCGTGTTGCTGTAGATACCGATGTATCAAGACAGTGTTAGCCATGAAGTCTTCAAGTAATTGATCGATGTTTACATTTGCACCATCCACTCATGCATCATACATAACCGCTCAAGCATAGGCAAGATCAGGCTATTTCAAACTGACCCACTACCTGCACGGTGTATACTGACGGTGTCCCTCCTTCTCACTGCCAGGGAGATGCCGATGCCGACAACCCCACCCTCCCTCGAATCTGCGGTCAGCCGTATCGGAGAACAGCTCGCCCGTCTCTCGGGCGGCCGAACTCCGACGCTTTTTGAGGGGCGCTGGTGGTCGCACCAGGCTCTCAATCTGGCCATGCAGGATAGCCATTTTAAAGCACAACTCTTTCGATTCATCGATGTGCTGCCCTCGGTTACAGACGACGAGCAGGTGGTCAGTTTGGCTCGCGAATATTTGGGCGTGGGAGACACCGCCCTCTTCGGCACCCACTGGGGGCTCAAAGCCATGTCCGCCACAAGCTTGGGCGCCCGGCTCAGCGGCAAAGCGATCAGAAGCCAGGTGGAACATATGGGGCGCACCTTTATTGCGGGAGCGACGATCGAGGAGGCGGTCCCGCGGTTGGCCGAACTTTGGAAACATGGGAAAGCCTGGTCGATTGACTTGTTGGGCGAGGCCACTATCAGCGATCGTGAAGCCGATCGATACCGCGATCGCTGTATAGAAGCCCTCACCATCCTCGGACGAGAAGCGGCGTTCTGGCCATCCCTTTCCGTATTGGAGCGGGATCATCTCGGGCCGATACCACGGGTCGAGCTCTCTGTCAAAATATCCGCACTTTCACCCCGTCTCGATCCGATCGATCCGGAAGGGAGCTACCAATCGGTCGCAACACGACTTCGACCCATTCTCGATCTGGCGATCCGCCTCCCCGCTTCGTTGATCTTCGATATGGAGCAGGCCGACACAAAGACCCTGGTGGTGGAGATTTTTACCAGGCTCTTCGCGGAACCTTCCTACAGGGTCTATCCCTATGCTGGCATTGCGTTGCAGGCGTACCATCGGGAGACGGCGCGAGATATCGAGGAACTTCTGAGTTGGGTTCGCAAGCGTGGAGCGCCCATTGCCATTCGTCTGGTAAAAGGGGCCTACTGGGATTCGGACACGATTCGTTATCGTCAACGCGGTTGGCCTGTGCCTCTATTCGAACACAAGGCGGAAACGGATGCCAACTATGAATCGCTCACTCAGCTTATGTTATCCCAGACATCCCTGATTCGACCCGCATTCGGAACACACAATCTACGTACGCTGGCCTTCATCGAGGCGGTTGCTGAATCGATGGGACTCCCGTCAGAGACCTGGGAATATCAGATGATCTTCGGCATGGCCGAGCCCTTTCAGCATGCAGTCATGCAGCAGGGACGCCGATTGAGGCTCTATACGCCGGTGGGCGATCTGCTACCGGGCATGGCCTATCTCGTACGACGATTACTGGAAAATACTTCGAATGAATCGTTCTTGCGGAAGGAGTATGTGGAGTCCCAATCTCTGAGCACGTTGTTGGCGCCGCCTGTTCTCGCGGAATTGAATCAGAAACAACCATCTCATCACGCCGGCTTTTACAATGAACCACAGCGGGATTTTTCTCAAGCGAACAACCGAGAAGCGATGCAGCAAGCCCTAGCGCATGTGCGGTCGCAGTTGGGCCGGCAGTGGACATCGTCGTCCGAGAGACTGCGGCTGACCGGACCTGTCATCGAATCTCGCAATCCGGGCCGTCCGGATGAAGTGGTAGGCCGGCTGTCCAGCGCGAGTTCGGAGGATGTCGAACAGGCAGTGCACTGGGCGGGTCATGCATGGGAATCGTGGCGAGACACCCCGACGAAACATCGAGTCGACGTCATGCGTGCGGCTGCCGCGCTCATGAGGGAGCGGCGCGATGAGTTGGCGGCATGGGAGATCTTGGAATGCGGAAAGCCCTGGCGGGAAGCGGATGCGGACATCTCGGAAGCAATCGACTTTCTGGAGTTTTATGCAGCGGACTGGGACAGACTTGCTTCCCCAAAGCGATTAGGACATGAGCCGGGGGAACTGAACGAGCGTCTCTATAGCTCTCGTGGAGTGACGGCCGTCATTGCCCCATGGAATTTTCCATTGGCGATTCCCACCGGTATGGTGTCGGCGGCACTGGTGACCGGAAACCCCGTCATCTTTAAACCATCAGAACGTTCACCGATGATGGGGTATTGGCTCACAGAGATTTTGCTGGAGGCTGGTGTGCCCGACGGGATACTCGGCTGTTTGCCGGGCGGACCTGATATTGGACGCGTATTGGTGCACCATCCCGATATTACGACGATTGCCTTTACCGGTTCGAAGGACGTGGGGCTAGGCATCTTGAAAGAAGCCAGCACTCTGATGCCGGGACAGCACGTGGTCAAACGGGTGCTGGCCGAAATGGGAGGAAAAAACGCGATCATCGTGGATGAGACGGCAGATCTCGATGACGCGATCATCGGAGTGGTGTCATCGTTTACTGGTTATGCAGGGCAGAAGTGTTCCGCCTGCTCACGGGCCATAGTGCATGCGGCTGTCTACGAGAGTTTTCTGGCTCGACTGAAAGAGGCGGTGCTGAGCCTCAAAGTCGGAAACCCGGAAGAGCCTGGCACGCAGGTCGGGCCGGTGATTGATCGTCGAGCACAGTCGAAGATCCAGGAATACGTCGAGATTGGGAAGAAGGAGGCCCGTCTGCTGGTGGAAGGGCCAGTGATGGGACCCGGGTGGTGTATCGGCCCGACGGTCTTCGCGGATGTGGCATCGACGGATCGGGTGGCTCAAGAGGAAATCTTTGGGCCGATCCTCGCGGTGATGAAGGCGGCATCGTTTGAGGAGGCACTGACCCTGGCAAATGCCACGGCCTATGCA
>DATDFW010000008.1:0-2675 GCA_036522375.1 Nitrospiraceae bacterium | reverse complement strand
ATTTAGCGTCCTCACTCACGCCAGTCGGCTTGATACTCTTGCAGGCATGGATGGCGGCGATCATAGGCGGTCCTCTTTTTTCTGCTTCATGTAGCCCCGCTCCCTCAGACACTCCTCTGTCCGGTCCTTGATCTGGTCCTTGATGCTGATTCGACTGCCCTTATCTGCATCAACCTTCCGGGCGTCTAACGTCGCCTTGCGCGTGCATTCGTAACAGTCTTTTCCATATTGAGGCTCATCCGGATCGCAGACGACCGTCACGCAGCCGGCGAGCAAGGTTGCCAGGGTCAGAAGGCCGAGGAACGCGCTCCAAATGCGAACCTTCACTAGCCCTTCTGAGCGCTGACACCACAGCTTGGCAAATCGATAAAACGAACACTCCAATATTGACATCATATTTCCCGTTTTATTAGGAAAATAAAATTTACAATCGCTCTACCGACGCTTTGCAATATCTAAGGAGGCTTTCCTAAGGAAGAGCATGTCCACTGCCAGGATTCCTGACTTGTGTGTGGAAGCCTTAAGTTCGCCTCTACTCCCAAGGTAGCTGTTCTTGGCCGGATAGTACTGTAGGGTTCGTCTTCACGCGGTCCTGTTGATGAGCACTCGCGGCACGGGAAATGTCATAGTCCATTTGCTGATGTAACGGGAGACCCAGCGTGATGGTTGTCCCGCGTCCAATGGCACTTTTTGTATGACACCATCCGCCCATCACTGTCATACGTTCACGAACGCTTGCAAGACCGAAATGCACCCGTGTGTCGTTCCGTGTACGCAAGGACGTATCGAATCCCTGTCCCTCGTCCTGCACTTCAATTACCAGGGTATTGTTCGAATCAAGGCGAATGGACACCGTTGCTCGATCCACCATGGCGTGCTTCACCACATTCATCAATAGTTCACGTATTGACTTATAAAGCAGCACCGCTCGATCATGTGGAAGCTCCAAAGAATCAGACGTCATATTGAGCCCCACAGTCAACCCATGCTTAGTCATTTGCGTCGCGAGCCATTGCACCGCTGCCGGTAGCCCTGCGTCGTAGAGCGTCTGCGGACAGAGTTCGACCATCAGTGTGCGGGCATAATCGAGTGAGTGGCCGATGGCCTCAGCTGTTTCGAGGATATATCGTTCTGATTTTCCAGGGGAGTGTTTGATAAATCGTTGAGCGAGTCGCAACTTGAGTTGCCCAAGCGTGAGGAGTTGCGCGAGATAGTCGTGTAGTTCGGATGCCAGATCGCGCCGCTCACGTTCTTCGGTGGCTGCCAATTCACCAACAAGTGCGTGCAGATGTCCAGCCAGATCTACATTGGCTTGACGCAATTCTTCCTCTTTGTACTTCGCTTCCAGAACTCGTTCGGCCTGGCGGGCATATAAATCCAAGAGTCGAAAATCTCCATCCGAAGGAAAAGAAGGCTTGGCATGATAGGTGGTGAGTACGCCAAAAACACTCCCATCGGGTCTGAACAGTGGCGTCGATTGAGCGGACACCCCTTCAGACATCATGGTGAGGGCAACGAAATCTGAAAATGTTGGGTCGGTGGCGACATCCTCGATCGTGACTCGTTCCTTCCGCTGAAACGCCGCGCCACAGGAAGAGAAATTGAGAGAGACATGTTGGAATTGACGGGGGAATCCCTCTTGGTTAAACCCGACGTGGGCAGCCATTGCGAGTGTATTTTCTTCTGCGTCATACAACTGAATCATCCCTTTGTTGCCTCCAAGCAGCACTAGGGATGCCTGAAGGACACTCTGTAGCATAGGCTCGAACCCTTCCTCGTTCAGGAGTCGTCTACTGAAATCGTGCAGGTGCTCAAGACGCTTCTGGAATGCAACCGCCGCATGGCGAGCACTCTGTAGATGATGAATTGCATAGCTCGCGCTCAAGCTGATTACCCCAAATAAGGTGAGGGTGCCCAAATCTGGAAGAGTCGTGAGGAAGCTATGGGATGGATGAATAATATAATAATCGATGGCGACAGCAGAAAGCACTGTGGCAAAGACCGCGGGACGGAATCCACCGTACCACGCCGTGACCATAATGGCGGCGAGAAACGTGATGAAGGGAGGAGAACTACTGATATAGGGTTGAATTAACCATTTCGTTTGGAGTGCCAGAAAAACACTCAGAATGGCGATGAGATAGGGTCGAATCCTACGGAGGGCCATAATAGGCATTGAAGATCCGATCCGTGAAAGAGAACCCTGAGCGAGGCGAGCTAGTCTAATATTTTCCTATAAGTTGTTGCTAGAGGGATTTGGTTTGTTTTTATCAGGCATACGCAAAACCCGGAATAGAACGGAAGTTCTCCTTCATCAAACGGTAAGCAAGGGCCTGAGGATAAGCTCTTCCTGAAAACTGACGTGAGTCGAGGCAAGCTTGGGCTGAATGGCTCTCGGTGCGAATATCCGGGAATACAACAGGACGGAAGTGGATTAACCGAGTCTCTATGTACTTGGGGGCCGGATGGCTTTGAGTTTTGCTTCAAGTTGTGCGTGATCTTTGATCGATCAGCATCGCCCTCTCCTGCTGACAGCTCCCTCGTCAGAGGATTTTCATGAATATGCGGTAAAGGAGGATTATTTGGCCGGCTTTTGCGCAATCGACTGGAACGTTTTCTTGAGGATCGCCGACGTTTTTGGTGTATCGAAGAACGACTGAAAGATGTCGTGCACG
>DATDFW010000007.1:0-2908 GCA_036522375.1 Nitrospiraceae bacterium | reverse complement strand
CGATGACCTGGGTTTCCTGGGAATTCTCTACCGAAGACGTGAGCCCCCTCAGTCAGGTAACCAAGGGCTGAGGATTGGTGGAGGCGCCGGGAGTTGAACCCGGGTCCGAAGACCTTCAGTGCAACGGATCTACATGTGTAGCCGATCGTTTTAGTTTCGCAGCCACCCACGCCCATCGGCTAGCTTAGACTGGCCGCTAGCCCAGTATCATCTCGTCCTCAGCCGCTGAGCACCAGCTTTGGACCAGCCCGCTGTATCGCGCTCCAACCACCCCCGCGGGCCTCAGATGGAGGAACGTCGCAGTGAATTAAGCTGCGAGTGCCAGTTCTTGATTGGCAGTTACATTTTCCCGGAGGATTTACGAGACCCCGAGAGCTCGACATGCCCCGCTGACCTTAGTATCCCCGTCGATTCCGGTCGCCCCCTTTCCCGTTTCACAAATTGATGATTCATCATACCATACAGCATAGGTTCAGGAGATGTCATGCTGAAACGCAAAAGAGAGGAGGGCGCATCCATATATTGGAGTACGCCATCTCCTCTCAGATTATATAAGAGCTACGATCTGACGATCGTCCGTGCTATCTGACGGCCGATTTCAAAATTTTTCCTGCCGAGAACTTCGGAACTTTGGCTGCGGGAATCCGAAGCGCCTCACCTGTCCTGGGATTTCGCCCAAGCCGAGCCTTCCGTTTTGCCACGGTAAAGGTCCCAAAATTCACCAGCGAGACACGTTGTCCTTTTTTTAAGGACGTGGTCACCGCCCCGGTGAAGGCCTGTAATGCAGTGCCTGCTGCAACCTTGGTGATACCGGCGGATGCCGCCATCTTCGCGATCAACTCTTCTTTCGTCATCGTGCTCCTCCTCTTAATGGGTTAATGTACACAACTCCTTGCCACCAATCGTCTTCTGATACATGCATCCATGGACTTGCTTCCGGGAATACCCAACCCGTCAGGTTCTCCGTGCCTGCGCGGTTCGATTCCGTTTCACGAGAATATGCAAGTCATGGATCTTCTTTCTAAGGGTGTTCCGATTCAATCCTAACAGTTCTGCTGCTTGTATCTGGTTACCTTTGGTTTCCTGAAGAGCTCTGGTAATTAAGGGACGTTCGATGGCAGCGATCAACATGGGATGCAAATTACGTCCCGATCCATTTCGCATGCCCTTCACGAAATCTCCCATTTTCCATTCAAGAAAGTCTTCGAGGGAGAGAGCATCTTTCCCATTGGCTCGAGCAGAATTCTGTCGGGCGATCAAGTGCATGAACTTGGAAGCCCGTTTGAGGACAGTTCGAGAACCGGTGATAACCATGGTGTGTGTGAGGTCGATGCTGGGGGGTATGGCAGTGGCCGCATCGGATGAGCCTGGTTTCAACTCAACGATCACCGCATCAAACGTGCGACGCGCCACGTCCTTCGGCAGCGTTGACAGGTCTTTTGTCGCGATCATGGAAGCATCTTTGAACGCGTGTTTGAACTGACTCTGGATGTCCGGGTCACCGCTGACCAACAAAATACTGAAGGCGGATGAAGATGTAGGCGACATGAGCATTCCAGGAGAAGAGCGAAGAAGTGGTGCGGATTATTGCCCAGGGCCAATTTGATGTCAATGAGGAAAATATAGGGTACAAATAGCACCTCAGATGTTGGATCACGTGATCTGTTTGGTTTAGGGTGCTCCCTTGAGGGAGAACCACTATGACGTGGCCGCCCATCCTACAGAGGGATGGGGTTTGACTAGCTGAATGCGCGACAAAGACGTTGGGAATGAGTGAGGACTAAGCAATCGATCGAACCCTTTTTTCTAAATGTATACACCCGTCTGTATCCCCCGCCATGCCCATCTCGAGCCATGGGGACAGATAAACGACTGAGCCTCAACGTTTTCGCAGTTTTCCATTTCTTCCTATAAGTAAAAACGAAGCTCATGTAGGACAATGCCATTGGATCGTTCAAAGAGTAGGTGGCTTGACAGTCCCTATCTGGGAGTATTAAATTAACGATGCATTTTAATTCCTACCGGAATACTCATGTATGAAGGTATCTCTCAGAGCAACCTATGGAATTATGGCGGCAGTCGACTTGGCAATGCATCACGGGACGGTGCCGGTACAAGCGAAATCGATTGCACGCCGACAGGCTATCCCTGCTCGCTTTCTTGAACAAGTCCTACACGGTATGAAGAAGGCCGGTCTGGTATCAAGCCTTCGAGGTGCTCAAGGGGGGTATGTGCTTTCGAAGAAACCATCTGAGGTATCCATCGTCGAGATCCTTGAAGCCCTCGATGGTCCGCTTTTACCTATGAGCGGGGGGGAAGGCCAAGTGCAGACGCGACGACTCAGCAAATCAGAACTGTTATTGGGGAAGGTTTGGAAGCAGGTGTATCACGCGGAACGGCAAGTGCTCGAAGCCATAAGCGTGGAAGATTTAGCCGGGCAGCAACGAGTGCTTGAGCAAGAACGATCGTTGATGTACCACATATGAGGTCACCTATGAGTCGCACGCCACTCAATACTGTTCCGATCAAAACAGAACCCATTCCTTCTGTCATTCTCGAGGAGATTGAGACCTTCGAGGCCGAGGCCAGGCGCATGGCTTCCGGCGACGTCTCGGGCGATTTGTTTAGGCCCTTTCGTCTGCAGTATGGGATCTACGGCCAAAGGCAAGCCGGTGTCCAGATGGTGCGTATCAAGATCCCCTTCGGCGGACTTACAGCGAATCAGCTTCGCCGGATTGCGGAATTGACCGAGCAATTTGCCACTGGTGTCGGGCATGTGACTACACGTCAGGATATCCAACTGCACTTTGTCGAATTAACAGATGTGCCGACCATCATGCGCGGGTTGGCCGAAGTCGGTGTGACGACCAGAGAGGCTTGCGCCAACACGGTCCGCAATGTAACGGCC
>DATDFW010000006.1:0-13312 GCA_036522375.1 Nitrospiraceae bacterium | reverse complement strand
GACTCTCTGCTACTGCGATCGATAAGGCCGAGCAGAGTCTCACTGAACTGATCAAACAGGAGACCGGGCAACAGAAGATTCCGATGACCATCATAAAACAGCTTAAGGAAGGGTTGGCGACTCTACGCTCTGCTCGGATCGGACTCGAACGGGCAAAGGACGAATTGGTGCGCTGCAACCTGCGGCTCGTTGTGGACATCGCAAAACATTACACAGGCCGTGGGCTGACGTTGCTGGATCTTGTGCAAGAGGGAAATATTGGGTTGATGAAAGCGGCAGAGCGCTATCAATACCGCAAAGGGTTCAAGTTCAGCACGTATGCAACCTGGTGGATACGCCAAGGCATCACACGCGCGCTGGCGGATCAATCGCGGACCATTCGTATTCCGGTTCATCAGACTGAAGCCTCGCACCGCATCCTCCGCGTCACCAGGCGACTTGGGCAACAGCTGGGCCGCCCCGCTCGGCTCGAAGAGGTCGCGCAGGTGCTACGAATGAGACCGGAGCGACTCCACGAAACCGTGCAGGCGTTTCAAGAGCCGGTTGCTCTGGAGAAGCCGGTGGGTGACGGAAGCACGGAATTCGGGGAACTGCTCCCCGACGTGCAAGCTGTTCCACCTGACGCTCATATGCATCGGATAGAGTTGTCGAACCAACTCGAACGGATTCTCGGCACACTCACACCCCGAGAGCAAACCGTCATTCGGTTACGTTTCGGAATAGGCCACGATCAGGCCTGTACACTGGAACAGGTGGGGCAGAGCCTCTCGGTGACGAGGGAACGGATTCGCCAGATCGAAGCAAAAGCGCTGAAGAAACTGAAGACCCCCCAGGTGAAGGAAATGTTTGCCGCCATCCAGTAAGCCACAGACTCATGGGGCAGAAAGAGGCGAGGACGTCCCTCGCCTCTTTTTTTGTTCGATGCCTTTCACCCTGAGAGCACTTGTGCGACAATGTGGCCGAATCGAGAAGAGGAGGGCTCATGATTCATGTGTGGACAACACAAAGCAGTGCTCTTCTCCTTCACTTCTTCGCATTCCCATTCCTTGTCATTACATTGGCACTTGGCGAGCAGATCATTCATGCTGAATCAGCGATTGGACCGGACCTCTCACATCAATCCCTGTTGATACCTTCGCTCCTAACGGACCTCTGTCCCTCGGTCGTCACCATCCCCGTCATTTATGCAGGCAATTTCCACTCAAGTCCAAGCATGGGCTCGTGGTTAGATGTCATTCCCGAGGAGACTGGATACATCTTGGCTATTGTCTGAGATCTTAAGAATTATGACATCATGACTATCATCGACCACCATCAAGTGTGCAATTTTGAAGATTACTCATATCCCATCCGACCGACTGGAGACGACCCGACCTGGCAACCAACCATTCAAAGAGTGAACTCCTGGCCCACAATCTCAAGTCAAAATCCACTCCCATCGAAGGCTGTACCATGAGTCTCTCGGATGGGTCAAACTTGGGTCGCGATTTTTCAGGACCGGGAAGCGAGCCTCTCCCGACGCCTACTCCACAACCAGGGACACTCGTCCAATTTTCACAACCATTCCCATATGCCGAAGCATGGATGCTTCAGAAACAACTACAAGAAGAACGGATCGCGGAGAAGCGAGGGGATGTCTTGTTACTTCTTGAGCACTTGCCAGTTTATACCTTAGGCCGAACTACTCATCCAGCGCATTGGGAGAGAGGGGAAGAGCTCCTCCGCCGAACAGGTGCCAGCGTGCAGTTGGTAGATCGCGGCGGCTCGATCACCTATCATGGACCCGGTCAGGTCCTAGGCTATCCCATCCTCAAGCTGTCGGATTATTGCTCGGGACCGAAACAGTATGTGCGAAAATTGGAAGAAGTCGTGATCCATACGCTTTCACGGTGGGGGATTGAGGGTTATCGCATCGAGAGGAAGCCCGGTGTCTGGGTGCGCTGGGAGCATACTGCCCGGAAGATAGCCGCGATCGGAGTCCGTATCGATCATGGGGTCACGATCCATGGGTTTGCGCTCAATGTCGACCTAGATCTTACCCCTTTTTCCTATATCATGCCTTGCGGCCTGGAACAGGGCCACATCACATCCATGGCCGAAGTCCGGCGGTCCGCCATATCTTCCTCAATTGTCGCGCAACAGGTAGGGCAGGAATTCGCGCGAATCTTCAACATTCGATGGATGAACCTCCTTGCCGACAGAAAGCACGAACACCCAGATTTCTATCTCCCATCGATTTCCAGTCTGCACACCTGATCAAAAAAAGGAATTTCCATGCACGAACTCGACACCCCGACCTTCCGACTGGCGGTTGCCCAGTTTGATCAAGCAGCTGAGTCCATGGAGCTTGATCCCAACCTACGAGAACGGCTGAAACTTCCCCACCGGTCACTGATTGTCAGCGTGCCGGTTCGTAGGGATGACGGCCGAGTCGAGATCTATACCGGCTATCGCGTACAGCACGATTCTTCCCGAGGCCCCACAAAGGGTGGAATTCGCTATCATGCGGATGTGAATCTTGGGGAAGTGGCGGCTCTCGCAATGTGGATGACCTGGAAATGCGCGTTAGCCGACCTGCCATATGGCGGAGCCAAGGGTGGCATCGCGATTGCCCCTAAACAATTGTCACAGCCAGAATTACAGCGGTTGACCAGACGCTATGCAGCGGAAATCTTCCCATTGATCGGCCCAGATAAGGACGTGCCAGCCCCTGATGTTGGCACAGACGCCCAGGTGATGGCCTGGATCATGGATACCTATAGTCAACAAGTGGGATATGCGGTCCCGGGTGTCGTCACCGGCAAGCCCTTATCGATTGGTGGTAGCCTCGGACGTGAGGAGGCCACCGGCCGCGGAGTGGTCTATGTTACCATGGAAGCACTTCGTCACCTCAAGTTCGATATTCGGAATACTACCGTGGCCATACAGGGGTTTGGCAACGTCGGATTCCATACCGCTCGCATTATGCAGGAATGTGGCGCACGAGTGATCGCCGTAAGCGATGTGAGTGGAGGTATCCATAATTCGAGCGGCTTGGACATTCCGGAGCTCCTCACACGCTACAAGACCAGGGGCCAGTCTCTCCGTGACACCAAACTGGGAGACTGGCTCTCCAACGATGAATTGCTGCAACTCGACTGCACCGTACTTGTCCCCGCCGCGCTCTCCGAGCAGATCACCGAACGTAATGCCGGGAAGTTGCGCTGCCGGATTCTCGCCGAGGGAGCGAACGGTCCGACAACCCTGGAAGCCGATCACATTCTGCAAGATCAAGGAGTCTTTATCATTCCAGACATCCTGGCCAATTCCGGGGGCGTAATCGTGTCCTACTTCGAGTGGGTGCAGGATGTGCAACGTTTTTTCTGGAAAGCGACGGACATTCAAGAACGCCTGCAAGACATTCTGACTACCGCCTTTCATCGGACTTTACAGTTTTCCATTTCCAAGAAGATTTCCATGCGCATGGCCGCGTTGATAAGCGGAATTGACAAAGTTGCCCAAGCTCATCTCCATCGAGGACTTTACCCATGAGATACTCATACCATGAAGGCATGGGATCGCGTGCCGTCGGACAATCTTTCGTACGAAGGATTGCGGGATAGCATCATTCGCCGGGGTTCGGTCTATGACACATTAGTCCCTTGGCTTCCCCGTTCGATCATCACGATGTCCACAAAATTCTGCATCAATTCTCTGTACTCGCGATTTGCAACAGATATGGACTAGGCTTTCGATCGGTAGAATGTTGAACCAATTCTTGGCGGCTTGGCGCTTAGCTCTTTGCACGCTTGCGGTCCAGCTACTCGATGCGCTAGGCTGGGAGAGGCGGAATTGTAGAGGACGTCGGAAATGGATCGAGATGCCGTACTGTCCCTTTGGAAAGCCCACAAGGAGGAGCGCTGGCCTCATGTGGGAAGCCAGTATGAGGGGCCACTGATGACACTGGATACGGTGATCAGCGGATGCGTGGTATATTTCCTCGATAGCTCCGTTGGGCTTGATGCTCAACGGATTGCGATCATTGAGGATTGTATAGCCGATCTGGATAACCTGACTGACGAGCTTGAAGACGGTTGTCAGCCCTATTTTCAAAGGCTCAGGCATCTTGGAGCCCTCCTGATCACCAATCAACACACGATCTAGCCTTTTCCGTATCGAAAACGACCAGGAATGGACCCTCGATGATCTTGCCACATGAGGCTTCTCAAATCATCGTTACCACAGTACCCCCAACCACGGGAAAAGGGCGAGGGCTTCGATCTTCTTCCCTCATGCTGTCGTTCCTTGCAAGTTCTCAGAACGTTCGATAAAATATGAACGTACTGCGTTGGTCCCCACCCACGTTGCCAATAAAGTTCACTTACCATACATCTCCCGGAAGCCCAGAGGGTAGGGGGAGGAGTATCGATGAAGTATGTACTGCGAATTGCCATAGTCACGATCATCGGAATCAGTGCATGGGTGTCCCCTGGATATGGCGAACCCTATGAATTAAGCAAAAACGATGTCATGGATCCCAAGGCGTTAAAAGGCTCCGAGATTTCATTGTTTGGGGTCAAATTGGGAGATTCCGAAGCCAAAGCCTTGGACTCTCTGGTCAATGAAAAAATTCTTGGAGTGAAAGCGGAACAGGAAGGTTTATTTATCTTCTTGCTTGACCAACGCAAACCGACTGGTCCCATGGCTGGCGTACGAATCCAGGACGGCAGGGTCGATCTGATCTTTATCAATAACCGATTCTCCTACAAGACTCGCGGCATCTTTCGCAATGTGTTAAACAGCGAAAGCCCCGATGATGTCCGAAAACTATTGGGGCAGGAAGATTACGGCGATGAAAATGTGATGGGCGCCATCCTGGCTTACGATAGACAGGGGTTCGTCATCAACTATCTGGGGAAAGATGTCAATGTGGAGTTTTCGCCACTTCGGTAACCACGCGGCCTAGTTACTCCACTCCAACTGATATCTGTTTAATCTCGATCACCCCTATCGTTCCCTTCGATTTCAGTTCACACGCTCCATAACAAGTCAAATTAGGCCTTGGCCGAAACCCCAGAACGGATACTCAGACGGCCATTCACCCTAACAGGCTGCGACAGCCTTCTCGCCTTGGACTATGTGCATGTTGACGTGATTTACGAGAAAATTTCAGTGCGAAACTTCCGCTGCCTGTAGTCCATAGGTAATGAGGTTCGTCGCGGTGTTCCAACGACGTTTGGAGTTGAGGATCACAAGGAGGAGATCGCTACCGTTCTGAGAGACTTTGGCAATGAGGCACCGCCCGGCTTTGGATGTAAATCCTGTCTTGATCCCTTCGACACCAGGAATACGCCCCAGCAATTGATTCGTATTGTGCAAGACATACGCACGATGACCCCTGACGGGCGTAATGATCGCACGTTCCTCCCGAACGAGCTGCCGGAAGATCGGCTGATCGAGGGCAATGACACTCAACGCAGCAAGGTCTTCGGCTGTCGAGTAATGTTCTGGATTATCAAACCCGCAACCATTCTTGAAATTCGTATCCACCAAGCCGAGGGCCGCAGCCTTGTCATTCATGAACGTTACGAACTGTGCTTCATCTCCACCCACATGCTCCACCGCTGCAAGACAGGCATCGTTCGCCGACATAATCAACATGGCCTTCAACAGATCTTCCAGCCGAAAGACTTGCCCTGCCTTCACGCGTAAATGCATCTTGTGAGCCCGTGCAGCATTGGGACTAATCGTCACGAGATCATCCAGGTTTCCCCTTTCCAGAATCACCAAGGCAGACATAATTTTCGTGAGGCTGGCGGGGGACATTCGCTTTCCAGCGTCGTGTTCATACAACACACGCCCACTATTGAGTTCCTTGAGAAGAATGCCATGGGCTGGAGCCACACGCCACAGGGGAAGTTGGTGGGGGACGATCGCCGTTCGGACCTGAACAGAACGATCTGCTACGTTCTTTGCATTGGCGAGGGATGGAGTGAGGATCACGGTACCGAACAATAGGAGTCCGATGAGCATTCCGGCAGTGAGGACAAGAAATGACGGTCGATAGAACCTCATGCGGTCTTTTGTCATCATGTAACGTGATCCTCTCTCAAAGAGTATAAGATTCCCGCACCTTCCCCCCGCGAAACCCGCTATCAATCACCTTATGAAAAAAGCGAAGAAGATCGGCAAGGTCGATCCAAAACCCGCAATTCACACAGCGGGCATAGAGACGTCGATTCACCAATGTATAGTGACGCTCGACCATCATGAAACCTTTACATCTCAAACAATGCATCAACGCGCCTGTCTTCAGACTATGTCTCTATCGGAGTCGATTCATCACCAATGCCAAACAACCGGCTAACAATCCGCCGCCAAAAATCGTGGTCCCAAACGAAAGATATGCGCTGGTTCCACTCCCAGGAGGATCACCGTCAAACAGGTCTCGCACACCCCCCTGGACCATCAGTACGGAGAGGGTGAGCAGTGCGCCAATAGAAAACCACCATCGAAATGATCTCACTGGTGTCCCCAAACAGAGCGCCAAGAAGCCTTGAGACACCGCCCATCGGCCACTGTAGCCGAGGGTCAACAACCTGTCAAGAAGACCGACTATTGATTCACTCAGACTCGGGATAGACTTCTTACGAGCCTCACGGAGGGATCGCGATAGGGCCAGAGGCCGCTTTCAATCCTCGATGGAGGAAGACGGATACGCTTCCGTTGCCATTGTCCGCCGTGACGAGTCCGGGTTCTTCAGCCTCCTTTGTTGTGACTCGAAACGTTGCGAGCGCGAAGGGACCTGGTTTTGTCCGATAGTTTCTTGGTGGATACTCGAAGGTTCCATCATCACGACCAAAGAGAATGGAGAGGTCACTCGACTGGAGATTGACAATAGCCACGTCAGTACGACGATCGCCGTTGAAGTCTCGAGCAAGCCCAAAATTCGGTCCTGCGTCGGCACCGGAATCTCGCCCTGGCTGGAACGTCCCATTACCATTACCCAGAAAGGTCGTAAAGCTATCCTGCACACCATTAATCACAAGGAGATCACGGATTCGGTCATGATTGAAATCTGCGAAACTCACCCCAAGCGGTCGCTTCCCCGTCCGATAGTCAGTGGGAGGTCGAAACGTGCCATCACCATTCCCCATCCAGATGGAGACCGCGTTCAACATAGGCCCACCGTTTGTCACGGCCAAATCTATCTTCCCATCGCCATCCAAGTCGGCCAACGCCACCGATGTGGGCGTATCACCGTATTCGTACTGCGCTCCATGGGTGAATTCGCCGGTGCCAGTTCCCAGAAAGACTTTGATTTTGTCGTTGCGCAACGCCACCACGAGATCGATCGCCTGATCGCCATTCAGATCGTCAATGGCAATGGCAATGGGAGTTCGATGAACGGGATAACGTGTCCCCTCTTGAAATTTTCCGTCGGCCCGACCAAAGAGAACAGCTACTTCGTCGGCCCCGGAACAGGCCAAGACCACATCGGGATACGGATCGCTGTTGAACATCCCTATGGCAAGTGAGCGAGGCTCCTTACAGACATTTAGTTCGACTTGATCATGAAAGGTGCCGTCCCCGTTTCCTAACAAAATCGAAAGGGTATTGCTGCCCATGTTGGTTGTCACCAAATCGGTAAAACCGTCCTGATTGACATCAGCAGGAGTGACGGTCGTCGGATTCTTTCCAACTTTGTAACTGGCAAAGTAGTAAAAGAGATCTGGTGGGGAATAGGGATCTTGTTTGGTACAGCCGCTAACAACAAGCGGGAAGAAGCTTATCGCCGCAACCACAATATTCCATGTACTAGACCAGCCGTGGCCGCCAGCCCTCCTGATTGCCCATCCCCCCTTGATCCAGAAACTAACGACGCGGTGATTCGTCTGCATGAGCACGCGCCTCTCAACCAGATCTCCTCGCCAACACGAGTGTGGCCAGTATACAGACCAGCGCTTTCGTCTGGCAATCAATCCAGCTATGCACTGATTTTCGCCAACACCGCGGTCTCCCCATCAGGGCCTATGCAATGAGTACTTTGTAAACGGGGAAGCGTTTGAGGTACAATGCCGATCTTGGTAAGGAGGACTCCATGAGTAAGATGTTGAAGATTGAGTTGTCAATGTATGGAATCGCCGAGGTGCTGCATTGGTGTCACGACCGCAACAAGGGGCGCGTTCCCGGAGTAGACACAGCAGGCTTCGAGAAGATGAAGCTGCTTTTGGCTGAAAAACCGCAGTCAGGTGATTATTTCACTCTCGATCAGTTTTGGAAGAAAAGGATCACCTTGGACTTGACCGAGGATGAAGTGGCGACGATCGATCGCTGTCTCTATGACATCCCAAATTTCGATAACGAGCCTCTTCCACAAATACGACATAAATTTTGGCCGCAAGAGACAGCTACCCACTAATACAGTGGTGCCCTCAAGTGATCCGCTGCCACGTCTCACGCCTTGTTCGATCGGTCGAGTAGATAGTGATCTGGGGGAAGTACCTGCCCCCTGCTCAGATCATCTCGTGGGAAAGAAGACCTGCGGAAAGAGCGGCCCCGGTCAGTTTTCGAATGGTCGCTCAGTTCCGCTGTGCTGTAATGTGAGCCGCCCTTCTGCACAGAGGAAATATCGTGTCTATGAGGCTCTGGGAATCAGCAAACCTATTATGTCCTACGTATGGATTGGAACGACAGGAGAAGATGATGACAGCCTTGCAGTGCTCTGTTAGAGGGTCCCTTCTCCCTTAAGATAGCTACGAAAGCGACCCATCAATTCAGCACCGAGCGTCCCACCTTCCGGCTTCTTTATGTCAGGATCTGCAAAATGGCCACGAATTTCCTGGAGGCGTTTTTCCGCTTGCTCATTGCCCTGTAATCGTCTCGTCTTCTCTAACGCCGTATCGAATGCCTCAAACGTCAGCTCGGTGTATCCGAAAGAGCGAATTCTTTTGACGGCTTTCATCATGGCCTGATTCCGGAAAGTCGTCAGATGCTCTGAATCAATCTCTTTGAGCCCAAGTTTCCGAGCCCTGCGTTCAGCAGCCTTCCGGATTCCGCTACGTACAAAATCTGGGGCTGTCTGCAGTCGCTTCCACGCCTCATCGGTCCACGCGACTCGGCCCTTAGGTGCGTTCCACAACTGAAGCAACCCCGACTCGTCGATACGTGTCATACCATGCTCTCTCGCCAAATCTTCGGTGTCCCGCCTCAACATGTCGGTGACGAATTCAACGGCGATCTGTGGGGACTCTTTCAACTTTTCTTGAAGTTGAGCCAACGCCCCCTCGCTCCACTCTAACGGAGGAGCCGAGGACTCACGGAGATCTCCCAACGCTTCAATTTTTTCAAAGAGCTCGACATTCACTTCGAGATGGCCGCGCTCTTTCGCAATCTCTTCGGCAATTTGCCCGATCATATGGCGCATGAATTCTGGAACTGTATCCAGCCGATCCTTGGCGGCGGCAGTCCAAGGAAGATGGACTTGTCCCATCTGTTTTACAGCATCTTCCGTACCGGACTCGCCTCCCATACGGCCCATCATTTGGTGTTTAAACCGATCGAGAATCTCCTCTGTAATCTCCGCGTAGCCAAGTTCTCGAGCCTTCTTTTCAGCCAGACGACGGACCATTCCACGCAAAAACAGCGGTGCTCGTTCAAGACGCGCGGACGCCTCTTCCGTCCAACGCACCTCAATCCCAATCGCATTGTGGGAGTCTGCATTCATCATGCGAATCCTGTTATGACTGGTTCAAGAGTTCCTTCAATTCCTTACCGGCTTTGAAAAATGGGACCTTCTTGGCAGGGACTGCCACGGTGGCGCCGGTTTTGGGATTCCGCCCTTCCTTCATCCGACGAGCCCGCAGCCGAAAACTGCCAAACCCTCGAATCTCTGTCTTATCGCCGTTCTTCAATGAATCTCGCACGCAGTCAAAAATCGTATTCACGACGACTTCCGCCTGCCGCTTTGTCAAGGTTGTGACCTGTTCAGATACGCGCTCGATGATTTGGGCTTTCGTCATAGTGGACTCTCCTTTCGTAGTGATGAATCGACTTGCCCGCCGATCAGACCGAGCTAGAACGCCATGAGATATTTGAGACTGACGCCGGAGTAGAGGTCCAACCTGGGGAAGAGACCCGACAATCGTGATTCGAGCAACTCTCTAATCGAAAAACGTCGGCGCGGCTCAATGACTTTCGGTATGCCCTCGATACCCGACACATCCGCTGCAAGCTGGATGGCGGCCTCAAGATCGCCAAGTTCATCCACAAGTTTTGAATCTTTGGCCTGACGCCCCGTAAAAATGCGACCATCCGCCAAAGCCTGTACCACCGCCACGTCGAGTCCACGCCCTGCGGCCACCGCCTCGATGAACTGCTTATGGACATCATCCATGACGAACTGGAGTAATTCATGTTCTTCATCGCTCATCTTCCGAAGCGGCGATCCCACATCCTTGAAACGGCCACTTTTAATCACGATACCTTCGACCCCGACCTTCTTAAGCAATCCTTCGACGTTGGCCATCTCCATGATGACCCCGATACTCCCCGTCAAGGTTCCTGAATTGGCCATGATCCGATCGGTTGCAACCGCAATGTAGTATCCACCGGATGCCGCCACAGAACCCATTGAGGCAATCACCGCCTTATTATTCTTGTCGCGAACCCGCCGGACCGCATCATGAATTTCTTGCGACGGCACCACTCCTCCGCCGGGGCTGTCGATTCGCAAGACGATCGCTTTAATGGAGGGGTTCTCGCCAAACCGCTTCAACTCCCCGATCGTGGATTGCGCATCGAGAATGACGCCCTCTATACGAATCAATCCAATCCGGTCTTCCACTGAAATATCGAGGTCGGGGAAAAACAGATTGATCATGAAGAGCAGGCCTATCCCGATGCCGAGCGCCCAGAGTGCTCTGCGCACGATCCCTCGTTTGACCGGTCTTTCTCGTGTTTCGTCACTCATGGTTCCGTTGGCTCACAGCGCCGGTGGCGCAAACACCATCTGGCTTAGACGGTGACTCGATATCAGATCTACTTATCGTCCTCGTCTTGGCCTCGCTTCCGATTCTGCTTCGCGGCGCGACCAAAACTTTGGTCCAATGCCCCTTGCGCAGCATGATATTCATCGACCTTTCGACGATCGGTATCCATCTCATGATCGCGCAGACTGAGCGCGATTTTTCGTTCTTCACGATCAACCTTGATGATTTTGGCCGTCACTTCGTCCATCAGTTTGAATTTCTCTTCGAGTTTGGCCTGCGGGTCCAGACCAGCCTCGCTGATGTGAATCAGTCCTTCGACTCCCCCGTCCAATTCGACGAAGATACCGAAGTCGGCAACCTTACTGACTTTCCCAACCGCCACATCTCCCACCCCATACCGGCTAGGAATCTCGTCTTCCCATGGGTCGCTCTTCAGTTGCTTATACCCAAGCGACAGCCGTTCTTTTTCCTTGTCGATCCGCAAGACAACGGCCTCAACCTTCTGCCCCTTCTTAAAGAGTTCAGAGGGATGCTTGATATGTTTCGTCCAAGACATGTCGGAAATATGGATCAATCCATCAATGCCCTCTTCGAGTCCGACAAACGCGCCAAAGTCGGTGAGACTCTTCACTTTCCCTTCAATGTGCGTGCCGATGGCATACTTCCCTTCCACCATATCCCAGGGGTTCGGTGCCGTCTGCTTCATGCCGAGCGAAATCTTCCTGCTGGCAGGATCCACGTTTAGCACCGCCGCCTCAACCTGATCCCCGATGGACACGACCCGCGACGGATGGCGCACCTCATGCGTCCATGACATCACAGAAACATGCACAAGCCCTTCGACGCCGGGCTCGAGCTCGATGAATGCCCCATAGTCGGTTAGGCTCACGACACGACCTCGGACGCGGGTGCCAATCGCGTATTTACTCGCCACGCCGGTCCATGGATCTGCGCTCTTCTGTTTCAAGCCGAGTGAAATGCGCCCGGTCTCTCGATCATACTTGAGGACACTCACTTCCACCTTGTCACCGATGTTAAACATTTCCGATGGATGGCCGACACGGCCCCAGGACATATCCGTGATGTGGAGGAGCCCGTCGATGCCACCGAGGTCGATGAATGCCCCGTAATCCGTGATGTTCTTCACCACACCTTGAATCAATTGCCCTTCCTTCAATGTGGAGAGAGTCGTCTTCCGCTTCGAATCCCTCGTCTCTTCCAACAGCACGCGCCGGGAAACCACAACGTTGCCGCGTCGATGATTGATCTTGATAATCTTAAGCGGGAACGTCCGCCCTACTAGCCCATCAAGGTCACGTACGGGATGAAGGTCGATTTGCGAGCCCGGGAGAAACGCCTTCACACCGATATCCACCATCATGCCGCCTTTGATCCTCGCCACAATCTTGCCGTCGATGCTCTTGCCCTCATTGAAGAGCTTTTCAAGCTCTTCCCAAATCTTCATCTTGTCGGCTTTTTCCTTGGAAAGGACCAGGTTGCCGTCGGCATCTTCACACTCTTCGATATAGACTTGAAACCGATCGTTCACCTTGATGTTCTGAAGTTCTTCGGTGGAGAACTGATCGTTCGGGATCATACCTTCCGACTTGTAGCCAATGTCGACGATCACCTTGTCTTTGGTCACGGCGACGATGCGGCCTTCCGTAATGGTGCCCTCTTCGAGGTTTTTGAATGTCTCTTCGTAGAGAGCCGCTAAAGCCGCTCTGTCTAATTGCTGGTCACTCGATGGCGAAACCGTACTCATGGTGTGAATCCTACTCTTCCGACAGGAGTCGGGTGCTGATGGTTATACACCGGCATTCACTCAGCGTTGCGAGTGCCGGCACGAGACTGCTGGGTCGGAGACTCCACGGCACCTAAAGAGGCAATGCGATCCATCACGGTGCGACTGACCTCTTGATAAAACTGCTTGGGCTCTTCTTCTTCCCCGCTGCGGGGAAATGTGAGGGGGTCCCCATAAAGAACAGTCACGGGACGGAAGCGAGGCCACAGGGTCCCTGCCGGCAGCACGTCGAACGTGCCCTTAAGATAGGCTGGAACCACCCGACATCCGGTTTGGGCCACAATCATGCCAATCCCTGACTTAGGAGATTGTAACCGGCCATTCAGGCTTCGACTGCCCTCTGGAAAGATCACGACAATCTTTCCTTCCTTGATCAGTGTGACCGCCTTGCCAAATGCGTCACGATCAACCCGACCAGTTTTCAGAGGAATCCATCCCAACCATTGGCAGATGGCCCTAAGCCCTGGAACCGGGAAGAGATCGCTACGCCCCAAATACCAGGCCCGCCGCCGCATGCCACAACCCAGGAGGGGAATAT
>DATDFW010000005.1:0-10669 GCA_036522375.1 Nitrospiraceae bacterium | reverse complement strand
GTGTTGGCTTGGGAAAGCGGCCACCCAATAACCTATGGCCGTTTTCTTTCGGACGTGGGAGCCCTTGCTGGCCTGCTTCCTGAAAAACCCACGGTCATTAACCTGGCTGATGACCGCTATCGGTTTCTGGTCGGGTTCGCCGCAGCATTGGTCCGAGGACAGACCACACTACTTCCTCCTAGTCGCACGCCGGGCGCCTTGGCCCAGATCGCTCGAGAATATAGCAACAGCTATTGCCTAGTGGATGGCACTGAACATGTTGAACAGCTTCCTTCCTATCAGATCCCCAAAGGCACACGGAGTCCGACCGACAGTGCGAAGGTCCCCCAGATCCCCGTTGACCACCCGGCGGTGGTCGCCTTCACGTCAGGCAGCACGGGGCACCCTCATCCGCATTCCAAAACATGGGGCTCCCTGGTCGCAATCGCTCGGAGCACAGGCGCCCGACTCGGGTTCAAGAGTTCCGGTCAGGTGACCGTGGTGGCAACAGTTCCTCACCAACATATGTACGGACTTGAAGCCTCCATCATGCTCCCTCTTCAACATGGGATGGCGTTCCATGTGGGACGACCGCTGTTTCCTGAAGATGTGCGGTTAGCGTTGCAGGACGTTCCATCGTCGCGCATGCTTGTGACCACACCATTACACATCCGGGCTTGTGTCATCGCCGGCTCGAGGCTGCCTCATGTGGAATACATGCTTTCTGCGACCGCGCCCCTTCCTCGCTCGTTAGCAAAACAAGCCGAGACCCTGTTCCACACCACGGTCTATGAGGTGTACGGGTTTACGGAGGCGGGAAGTCTCGCGACAAGGCGGACGATCGACGGAAACAGCTGGCACGTCTTGGATGGGATCACGCTGCATCAGGAATCAGCCGGGTGTTCCGTGCATGCGCCATACTTGCGTGGCCCGATCACCTTTCCAGATCTGGTGTCGCTGCAAGGACCCCATCGGTTCGTGTTGCATGGACGTGGCAGAGATCTGGTGAACATCGGTGGGCACCGGGGCTCGTTAAGCGAACTGAACCAGAAACTGAACGAGATCGAAGGAGTGCAGGATGGAGTGTTCTTCCTCCCGGATGACACGGGAACCTCAGTCACACGTCTGATCGCCTTTGTTGTTGCGCCAGGAAAGGCTGCCGAGCACATTCTGTCGGCGCTTCGGACAGTCATTGATCCTCTGTTTCTTCCCAGGCCGCTTCACCTGGTGCCCAGCCTTCCCCGTAACGAGACAGGCAAACTCACGAGAGAAGCCTTGCTCGGATTGATGCAAGACCTCCAGAAAGAGGAGCGGCATGGACTCTGAGCGGATTGTCACGATCGGTGCGGACCATCCATCGCTAGCCGGACATTTTCCCGGTCATCCTGTGGTCCCTGGCGTCGTGATGCTGGGAGAAATCATGAAAGCCATCCGCGAGATGGCCAAGGAGCACATCGAGTTTGTCGGCATGCCATCGGCGAAGTTCCTGTCGCCGCTGAACCCTGGTGAGCCTCTCGCGATCAGGATAGACCGGCAGGGCGATGGCACAATGGAGTTCACCTGCACAACCGGACCTCGACTCATAGCGAGCGGCTGCCTGCAATACCGCATCATCGCCGATGATTCCCCTGGTGATTCGTGAGCGCGGGGTGGCTGCAACAACGCGAACGCGGCAGTCGAATCGCGGGACGATTCATGATCTGGATGGCGGTATCCGTCGGGCGTCCGGCCGCGCGCGCCTTGCTCTATCCGATCTGTGCGTATTACGTCCTATTTTCGCGGCACGCAGGCCGTGCCATCCAACCCTACTTGATTCGAGCGCTGGGACGCCCGATCGGTCGGCGTGACATGTATCGACAGTTTCATTGCTTCGCGTCGACGCTCCTTGATCGTGTCTATCTTCTCACCGGACAAGCCATCCACTTCGACATTGATATACGGGGACTCGACATACTCAAGGACTGTTTAGCTCGCGGCCGAGGATGTATCCTGCTCGGTTCGCATCTGGGAAGCTTCGAGATCGTGCGCGCGATCGGACTGAGCCAGCGTGATGTCGAAATCAAAGTCCTCATGCACGAACAGCATACACCGATAATCCGAGACCTTCTCCATGACTTGAACCCAGAAGTCGCGGATTCGGTCATACAGACCGGCTCGCCGAACACGATGTTGCAAGTCAAGGAATGTCTGGACCGAGGAGGGGTGGTGGGCATTCTCGCGGATCGGCTGGTGAATCAGAATCAGCCGACAGACTGTAAGTTTTTCGGCAAGCTTGCACGATTTCCTGCCGGAACCATGTGGCTTGCGAGCGTCCTAAAGGTGCCGGTCATTCTCTTCTTCGGCCTCTATCGCGGCGGCAACCGCTACGAAATCCATTTCGAGTTGTTCGCAGAACAGATTGCGATCGATCGGCAGCATCGGGAGCAGGAGGTCCAGCAATGGACCCAGCGCTACGCCGACCGTCTGGAACATCACTGCCGCTTGGCGGCCGACAACTGGTTCAACTTTTATGACTTTTGGGAAGAACAAGGATAGCCGGCCGTTGAGACTGCCGGCCCTGCTCCTCATCTGGTTGTTTTTGCCGGGTCTTGCGCCGATATCCCTGGCGCAGCCGTTGTCCCAGTCTCAGCGAGCGGCAGAATCACCCGGCTGGAATGTGGAACAACTCATTGGGAGCCTGGCCAAGAACCGGCAACCGGAGGTACGGTTTGAAGAGACCGCCTTTTCGAACCTACTCACCCAACCGTTGAAGACCCGAGGCGTCTTGCGTTTCACTCCTCCGGCGGGACTCGAGAAACATATCACCGCTCCTCATGACGAGCGCTACTTTGTTGAGGGTGATACCGTTCTCTTCGAAAGCAAGACCAAGGGCACGAGCAGGACCCTTTCATTGTACGACTACCCTGCGCTGCGGGCATTTATCGAGGCCTTTCGATCGACGCTCGCCAATGACGTCGTCACCCTGAAGCGTTTCTATAGCGTGACGCTGGAGGGCGAGCCCCGACAATGGGTCTTGATGCTGCGGCCGCTGGACAAAGCCGTGCAGGAGCTGGTGGAGTCCATTCGATTCTCCGGAGAAGGGGGATTCCTCGGTAGCATTGAAATCATAGCCCCGGGCGGAGATCGGTCCGTCATGGTGATCACAACGAGCGCACTGTGACCAGAAGATCCTGGGTCACACTCTTGATCTGGTGCATGGTCCTGGGGCTCACCGCGTGGTTCGTGGCCACGCGTGCACATATGGAGACCGAACTCTCCCGCCTATTGCCGGAAGGTGCCACACCGACAGAACGCCTGCTGCTCGCTGAACTGCGAACAGGCGCGGGCGGGCGGCTCATGCTTATCGCTCTGGAAGGAGAGGATGCCGACCTCCTGGCAGGAGCCAGTACACAGTTGGCAACCTGGATGCGCAACAGTGGCGCGTTTCAGTATGTCGGCAATGGGGAGCAAGTCTGGACAACGGAGGAGCGCGAACGTCTTTTTCAGAACCGGTACGTGCTCAGTCCAGGCGTGCAGGAGTCCACATTCAGTCGAGACCATCTGCGCGATTTCCTTGAACTGAGGCTGAGCGACCTCACCTCCCCACTGTCGCCGATGGTCAAGGAACTGATCCCGGGCGATCCCTCCGGCGAATTCATGACGATCCTTCAAACCTGGACGACCTGGACGGCTCCGGCGAGATATCACGGAGTGTGGTTCTCGTCGGACCTGCGGCGCGCATTGATCGTGGCGGAGACCCGGGCGGCCGGTTTTGATATGGAATCCCAGGAACATCTGCAAGTGAAAATCAGAGAGGCCTTCACAACGGTCATGGGAACATCCATTAGTGCAACTCCTGTTCGATTGGTCATGACGGGACCCAGCGTCATCGCCGTTGAAATGCGGCAGACCATCCAGGATGATGTGTGGTGGTTGTCCTTGTGCGCGACGTTGCTGGTCACCACGTTGCTCTTCGCGAGCTATGGCTCCGTTTCCGTTGTGGCTCTCACTCTTCTTCCCTTGACGAGCGCGATCCTGGCTGGGATTGTCGCCGTGAGTCTTGCGTTCGGATTCATTCACGGCATGACCCTGGCGTTTGGAATTACATTGCTCGGCGTCGTGGATGATTATCCCATCCATCTGTTCAGCCATCTCACCAGGGAGCGTCGGGCGCCCACCGTGATGAAAGAAATCTGGCCGACGATGCGCCTCGGAGTCGTCGCAACGGCTCTTGGGTTCTCTGCATTACTCCTGAGCGGATTTCCCGGCCTGTCGCAACTGGGGCTCTTCGCGATGGTCGGCTTATTCACGGCCGCATGCGTGACCCGTTGGGTTCTTCCCCACATCGTTCCCATTGCATTTCACACCAAACGCGAAGGGCTGCATGTCGCACAGTGGGTCGATGCGCTGGTAAGAGCACGACTTGTGGTCCCGCTGCTTGTGGTCATCGCCATCGGCTCCTTCATCTGGTCAGGTACGCCACTCTGGGAGCAGGATATTGCCAATCTGAGTCCGATCTCAGCGGAGCAGAAAGACCGGGATCAAGTCCTTCGTCATGAACTCGGGGTGCCGGATGTTCGGGATCTCATCGTGGTGGAGGGCTCAAGCGATGAAGAAGCCCTCCAACGGAGTGAAGCGTTGGCACTGGCGTTGGAGCCACTCGTGAGACAAGGGGAACTGGCAGGGTACGATCTCGCCGCTCGCTATCTGCCGAGTCGCAAAGCGCAACAGGCGCGCCAGGCATCGGTGCCTGATCGCGACACCTTGGAGCGAAATCTCACGTCCGCCATGAAAGGTTTACCATTCAAGCCCGGCCTGTTTCAGCCCTTCCTAGACGCGGCAGAAAAGGCCAGGACGCAGGAGCCGGTCGACATACAGATGTTCCGCGGGACGGCGCTGGGGATCAAACTAGACTCGCTGCTGTTTATGCATGAGGGGCGCTGGGCTGCGGTCGTGCCGTTGCGTGGCGTCACCGACAGACAGAAGTTCCGGGAACTTCTGACGCCGTTGGGCGCACAACACATTACCTATTTGGACCTCAAGGAAGAATCGAACCGAGTGGTCAGCCTGTACCGGAATGAAACGCTACGACTCTTGGGATGGGGGGGCCTGGCCATAGGTCTCGTGCTGCTTGCCGGGCTCCGCGCTCCCATCACGGTCCTGCGCGTGATGCTTCCGATCGGGAGCGCCATCGCGGTGGTGGCTGCCCTACTGCATGCGCTAGGTGAACGGTTTTCGCTGTTCCATATCGCGTCATTTCTGCTAGTCATCGGTCTCGGGTTGGACTATGCGTTGTTCTTCAACCGGAGAGATGGCACAGAGGCGGAACGAGGACGCACCATCTATGGCCTGGTCGTATGCAGCGCGACCACGATCTTGGTATTCGGAGTGTTGGCCCTCTCGCAAATCCCCGTCCTCCGAGCCATCGGGTTGACCACGGCCTTAGGATCGCTGGCCTGTCTGGTCTTTGCTGCGCTCCTAGCGAAATCGCCTAAGAAAACACCTTCTCTCGCCGCGGCCTCTCTCGACTGAGCAGTTTTGCACAGTCTGTCTCCCCGTAACCTGGTAGTTTTCGCTCCGGCCGCTGGATCGCCAGCGTGAAGGGACGCCTGCAATGCTGCAAGGTTTGATTCATGAGCCGACAGAGAGAGACGTGTCCCACCGCCTTGATGATCACCGTTTGAATCAGGCCGTCGATGATGGCCCTCACGATCCTCAGGACCACCTGCACGCAGTTCCACAACAGCGACACGTTGGGGCAAGAGAAATGGCTCCGCTCATTCTCACCCACTATACGGTCGTCTCAGCGCTGGGGAAAGGCCTCACCGAGACCTATGAGGCATTGCGGAATCGGCGTTCCGGCTTGCGGCCATGCGACTTCGAAGATGTGGGAATCACCACCTACATCGGCCGGGTTGATGATCTGGAAGACGTATTCGTCGGCGGTGGGTCGACCTCAGCGGAATTGGAGCGGTTCGATTGCCGGAATAATCGGCTCGCACTCCTCGGACTCCAGCAGGATGGATTCATCCAAGCCGCCATAGAGGCCCGGGAGCGCTACGGCGCCCATCGTGTGGCGGTGATCCTCGGTTCAAGCACCTCGGGTATCCTGGAGACGGAACATGCCTATAACCGCCGCAATCCTGCCACCGGCGCCTTGCCGTCGTCATACCTGATGTCCCATCGATATACCCATAACATGTTTTCGTCTGCGCATTTCGTGCGCACATACCTGGGGCTGCGGGGACCGGCGATGGTCATCTCCACGGCCTGCTCGTCCAGCGCGAAGGCATTTGCAACGGCGGCACGATTCATCGAAGCCGGATTCTGCGATGCGGCGGTCGTCGGCGGCGTGGATAGCCTCTGTCTGACGATTCTGTACGGATTCGCGTCGTTGGAGCTGATGTCGAGCGGTCCCTGCCGTCCATGCGATGAGAATCGCAACGGACTGACGTTGGGCGAATCGGCAGGCTTTGCGTTACTGGAAAAATCCAAGCATGCAGGGCGGCCTGGGGCGGTGGCGTTATTGGGCTACGGGGAGAGTTGCGATGGGTATCACATGTCGCATCCCCATCCGGAAGGGACCGGAGCGATCAAAGCGATGCAAGCGGCTTTGTTGCGGAGTGCGCTCACCCCCGGAGACATCGACTACATTCATCTGCACGGCACCGCGACCAGGTCGAACGACAGCATCGAAGATACAGCCGTTCATTCGGTGTTTGGCTCCTCGACCCCCTGCAGCTCGACCAAAGGGTGGACGGGACATACATTGGGGGCAGCGGGAGTCACGGGAGCGGTGATTGCCGCGATGTGCCTCACACGAAGTTTTATTCCAGGAACCTTGAACACGACTCGAATCGATCCCAACTTGAGCAGTCACGTGATGCTGGACAATCGTGAACAGCCGGTTCGGCGGGTGTTGAGTAATAGCTTTGGGTTTGGCGGCAATAACTGCAGCCTGAGTTTTGGAACTCTGTGATGACCTTGTATGTAAACGGGATCGGCACGTTGGGACCGGGGCTCGCAGATTGGGCGGGAGGCCGAGCGGTGCTGGCAGGCACGAGTCCTTCATATGACGCCGTCCCGACGGAACCAAGTGCGAGTCTGCTTCCGCCGAACGAACGGAGGCGCAGCAGTGAAAGTGTGCGCTGGGCTCTCCATGTGGCTCAGGAGGCCATGCAGCAGGCGGAGGCCGATGCGCGCGAGGTCGCGACGGTCTTCGCGTCGTCCGACGGCGAGACCGGTGTCCTGGACCGCCTCTGCACGGCGCTCGCCGCGCCGCAACGGACGATTTCGCCCACGCTGTTCCACCACTCCGTCCATAATGCCGCGTCCGGCTACTGGGGCATCGCCACGGGCTCACAGCAGTCGTCAACCGTGCTGGCTTGTTATGATTCTTCTTTCTGTGCCGCCTTGCTCGAAGCAGCCGCCTATGCACAGATCGAGGAGCGGGCTGTACTCCTGGTCGCCTATGATCTTCCTCCGCCCCCTCCTCTCTATGCTGCGCGGCCCCTGAGGGGAGGATTCGCTGCCGCGTTGTTGCTGACGCGAAGCCCCACCCAGCGCAACCTCGCTCAGTTCGATCTCGCTCTTTCCACTGATCTCTCTCAGGAAGTAACGAACATGGGTGATGCCAGACTGGAAGCGCTACGGAGCGGGAATCAAGCCGCGCGGTCGTTACCGCTTCTGGCCGCCATCGCGAGGCAGCGGAACACACTCGTCCGTCTTGAGTATCTAGAAGACCAATGCGTCTTGATCCGGGTGCGGCCATGCTGAGGATCGGCAAAGCCGCTCTGTGTGAATTGATTCCCCATCACGGCACGATGTGCCTGTTGGATGGGGTCGAGCAATGGGATGACACGAGCATTCTGTGTACGACCGCGTCGCATCGTGAACTGACAAATCCCCTCCGGCGAGACGGCCGATTGGAGGCGATCTGCGGACTGGAGTATGCGGCGCAGGCGATGGCGGTTCATGTCGGGCTTCTGGAGCAAGTCAAGGAGCGTCGACTCACCGTGGGATACCTGGGAGCCGTCAAGAATCTGATGCTTCGGGTCACTCGTCTGGACGATGTGACGGGAGACTTGACAGCTCAGGCGACTCGTTTAGTCGGCGAGGTGAATTGCTTCATCTACGCATTTCGAGTTTCGGTTGGGCGAGAAACGGTTTTGGATGGGCGGGCATCCATATTCCTCAAGTATCTCGACCACCCATCATGAAGCGAGCCTTGGTCACGGGTGGCAGCGGTCAAATCGGCGCCGCGATCAGCCGGCAACTGGCGCAGGAGGACCTGCACGTTGTCGTCCATGCCCATCGCAATCGTGTTGCGGCCGAAGAGGTGGCCGATCAGATCATCGGAGCAGGCGGATCGGCCAGCGTGGCCTCCTTCGATGTCAGCGATACCCAGGCCACTCACCATGCCCTGACGCAGCTTCTGGAAGGCGGTCCGATCCAGGTGCTCGTGAACAATGCCGGCGTCTACGACGACGCCCCGATGGCAGGCATGCGGGCGGACCAATGGAGCCACGTCATCGCGGTCTCGCTGGGAGGGTTTTTCAACGTGACTCAGCCCCTGCTCCTTCCGATGATCGGCACACGGTGGGGGCGGATCATCACGATCTCGTCGGTCTCGGCCTTGCTCGGCAATCGGGGCCAGACGAATTACGCAGCGGCCAAAGCAGGACTCCACGGCGCCTCCAAATCGCTTGCACGGGAGGTCGCCTCCCGCGGCGTGACCGTCAATGTGGTTGCCATGGGCTTCATCGAATCGCGGATGGTCGAGCAGAGTTGCAAACCGGAAAAGATCGAGGCTCTGGTACCGATGAAGCGAGCCGGCACGCCTCAAGAGGTCGCCTACCTGGTCGGGTTTCTGGCCTCCGAGAAAGCCGACTATATCTCCGGCCAAGTGATCGGTCTCAACGGAGGGATGGTATGACCCCTCGTACACCTTCGGGGATCAGGGTCATAGCCGAGTACTGGGTTGTGATCCCCGCCTATAACGAAGCCGCCACGATTAGGGACGTGGCATCACGGGCGATCCGACAGAACGAGAACGTGATCGTCGTGGACGATGGGTCTACCGACGGCACGGCAGAAGCCCTGGTCGATTTGCCCGTGGCAGTATTGCGAAATCACACGAACTGTGGAAAGGCCGCCAGCCTGTGGCGCGGCTTTCAGCAAGCATTGGCTGCCGGAGCCTCCGGCGTCGTGACCCTGGACGGTGATGGCCAACATGCGCCGGAGGACATTCCACGATTGCTCGCCGAAGCTGTACTCTTTCCCGATCATGTGATCATCGGCGCGCGCCATGGAGATCAGCGGCGTGCGGTCTACTGGCGCTATGTCGCAAACCGTGTGGCTGATTTCTGGGTCTCCTGGGCTGCAGGCTGTTCATTTGCAGATAGTCAGTCGGGCTTTCGTGTCTATCCCGCATCGCTGTTGAGTTGTGTGAAGATCAAACATGGAAAAGTCAGGAGTTTCGTATTCGAAAGCGAAATTCTGATCGAGGCCACACGTGCAGGACATCGAAGCCTGGCGGTTCCCATTGAAGCACTGCGCCGACCTGGAGCACGACCGAGTTATTTTCGGCCGGTGCTCGATATCGCCCGCATCACCTCCATGGTGGGATGGAAACTTATTTCCAAGGGCATGTACCCAATTGGACTGTATCGCTCACTCTCCGGAAAGACCTCAGGCCTGTCGAGCGAGCATCACGCTGTTGAGGAGATCGCGCCGGCTCGATTGACACAACCAGTGCTTCTGAGTTGTGGTACCCGATGCCAGACTGCCGGTAAAGAATAATATGGTGATGCGGTCCCGATGTTCCCCACGACGCTAGCCCGAGCCCACAATATTCATGGCGGTTCGTCGCGAAATGGCGAAGTGGCGCGCGCTAAGCGAGAGGAGAATGACCGGCGTGACGTGTGAACTCTGTCCCCATCTGTCCCGCCGGTCTTGCCCTTCGAACACGGCTATTCGGCAGAAGGCCCTTCTCCCATACGTTCAGGCCTTCGATTTTCTGCTGTGCCGAAATAGTTGTTTCTCTTCCTGCTAGGTCGCTCGAGACGTCCGTCCGATCACCAGGTGAATGATCAGGAGCACGACTCCAACCACGAATAAAATCCAGGAAATCTGTGTTGCCACCGCAGCGATCCCTGACAGACCCAGAGCAGCCGCCACAACGCCCAATAGCAAGAACATCAACGCGTAGTACAACATGTGAAACTCCCTTTCCTATCCCTTGATGTATTGAATGAACTGGGGCATCGCGCAGGAGCACGTTCCTGTGGACGACCGCGGATGATGGCTACAGCATGCCACTCGGATCGGATTCAGACTGGTCAGAATCGCTCACAATCTGCGAATATATTGAAGATCTGAGGCGGAGGGCTGTGACTATCTCACCTTGGCGCAGGCAAGGTCTATTAAGCGTGGGTGGAAACCTTCGATCGCATCTGGCAGCAGTCGCGTGGCGGCATGTGATTCATACTACGAAGCACGGGCCTGACTAAACGAGTGTGAAAACAACGTAGGTGAATATCCTTCCTGGAGCATGTGGTCCACAAATCGTTCAAGGATCGAGAAATTCTCCGGTGTCATGCCCTTCATATTCCATTTGGACATATTGCGCGGGAAGGCTTGCCGATGTGCATGCACGAATTCGTGCGGGTGGCAATAGAACACCAGCCGGGAAGTACGCCGGGAGATCCGG
>DATDFW010000004.1:0-3794 GCA_036522375.1 Nitrospiraceae bacterium | reverse complement strand
CCGTTTGGATCCGGGTCGCCACCCGATGCTGCTGGGCGGCACATCGCCAGAGTCGAAGGGGCTCGGCAGATCGCGACCGGCTCCGGTCGCTACCTGATACAGCCCCTCCAATTGCGCCTCCGGGCCATCGCTCCCATAGCGAATGTGTATCGATGCCAAGACTGAAATCACCTGCGATTTGTCGCTGGTAAGCGGTTGGTCTAGGCCGTAGGCTCTATCAAATCCAACGCTGCCCCATGGAAAGAATGGGTAGTCATCAAAGGTCGCCACACCGAAATAGACGTCTCCCAACTCTGACTGGATGGCATCGATCAAACTGCTTGCCTGGCTCCGGAAAGAGGGTAAATCGTCGAAGAAGCTTCCGCTAATGTCGAAGAGGAACACCACATCATAATGCTCCGCGCCTTCACCCTCCCCCAGGGTAATCGTTAGAGTCTTCTCCTGCTCGTCCCCACTCGCCAGTTCCAGGTCGAATTCCGAGGGATTCGCTCCGGCTGTGGGTAATGGAAGAACTGTGATCCGGTCTTCGGAGCTATATTGCACCACATTCGAGAGGACCAGATCGGTCGTCAGTTTGTATTCTCCCACTGTCGTAAATGTTTTTGTGAACTCGGCGAATGTTATTTTTTGGAAAATCTGGTTCGGCTCCAGGTTTACCGCGACAGTTCCATTGGTGACGACCTGATTGTTCGGGTCTTCCAATTGGAACGTAGCCGTACCCGAAATCGGAACATTGGCTCCATTTGCGACCTCCGCCTCAAGGTGAACGGCTGTCTGTGCCAATTCAATCGCCCGGGCAGGATGCGCAGCAGCGGTGATACCTCTAAATCGTACCGTCGTCTGAATCGCGAACGACGAGGAAGCAGTGTCGAGAACATTGCCGGTATCGTTGTCAACCAAGGCTATGTCAACGCTACAGGTTCCTGCGGGGAACTTGTCTGTATAAAAAGTGAGTAACGATCCGTTTCCCTGCGTCGGGGGCAAGTCGATCATCTGCTCGTCCGGGGTGGTCACCTCCGCGAAAACCGTGGCGTTTGAATATCCATGGATGACCTGAAAGAAGACTTTCTCATGGGCGCCGAACACGGTGCTTGCGAAGAAGTTCGTGCCTCCGTCAGAGCCGAGAATGTTCACTGTCGTGGCGGGAGCGGTGAGGATAACGGTTCGTTCCACCACGTTGTTGTCCTCGTGCTGCTCGGTGACAACCCCATCCGAATCGAGTTCCAAGATCACTTGATGCGTGCCAAAGCTCGGTTGCCAGAGCACTTCAAGTGGCGCGCTCTTGCCAGCGGGGATCGACGGGATCGCTACATCTCCCACAAGAATGTTGCCTATGCCGGCGACACTGTCGATGAACCGAGCCTTGGCGGCAGCCGACGATACCTCACCGAGATTGACTGCAAGCGCTCGGATCAAAATCGTCCGACCCTGCGCCAGGTCGGTGTGATCCACGGTAATCGTCGAGGAATCGGCAAACAGGTCAGGGAGCGGTGCCGTCGCAATGGCTTTGGAAGCGAGGTTGTTGCCCTCATTTGATTCTGCAATCGTTTGGTCACTATCGACAAAGACAAAAACCTTGTGACTGCCGCGTAGTGCCGTGAAATTTGTTGACACTTGGCTGCTGCTGTTGGTCGGGATGCTCGAAACCGGAAGCTCACCAATGAGCATGGCTCCGCCGGCGAAAGGATCGCCGTAGGTCAACAACACTTTGAAGCTGCCGCTGGCTTGAGTGCCGGTATTGTGTATGGTGGCGGTCACCTGCACATTTTGACCTGGCAGTGGCGAGTTGGTTGAAAAGGAGATATCTCCCGCCGCAGTCGCAAGGTCGGGGCGGTCCTCGGCCTGGACATCGAATGTAAGGGTTGCGGTGTTGTTGGTTTCTACAAGCTCACCGATGACATCTTGCGGGTCGGCCACGACGGTGATGGTATGACTCCCCGAAGATAGCGTGGCATCGAGCGTGGCGATTGCCGTGGCACGTGCTTCCAAATTGGAAAATGTCAGTTCACCCAGTTGATTCGTGTCGTCCAGAAACCGGACAACAACATTGCTGCCAGCAGCCGTCCCGATATTCCGCAGGCGGGCGACCAACTCAACCTGGGTGGGATTGGCCAATGTTGGTGTCCCTGCGCTCAAATCGGCCACAGTCAGTTCGAGATCGGGTCGTCCACCGAGGAGCAACATTTTTGAAGCAGAATTGTTAGTCTCGTCAGATTCACGTATGCTGTTACTGCGATCCACAAATCCGACGATCAACTGCGGTCCGATCAAACCCGCAGTGTTGAATTGAATCGATGAGGTCGCTGAAGCCCGGGGGGCAATGTTGGCAATGAGATTAGTGCCGATCAAGCTCCCATCCAGTCGTGGATCCTGATTGAATAACTCGACCAGCACGTCTTGAGCATTGGTGACGCCGCCATTGAACACGGTCACCTTGATGGTGACGGTATCACCCGATTCTGCGTTCGTCGGATCAAACTCGATGGCTGCCGCGTCCAGGGACAAATCTGGAACAGCGCTCAACAGCGGGGGTTGGACTGCCTGAAGGGCTTGGAGAACTAGCGCAGTCGTAAAAACATCCCCCTCCCACGAGCCGTTATTTTGCTGCGCGCCCAAAAGCGCAGTCAGGCTGCTTTGTAAGAGTGACGGCTGCTTGACGCGCAGCAAAGCCAGGTAAGCGAGGGCAGTATCGGAGACGGCACCAAAGCTGCCGTTTGTCGATTTGGATCCTAAAAAAGATTGCGCCTTCAATTCGGCTGTTAACAAGGCCGCACTGCCGAGCGGAAAGGCTTCAATATCCTTGAGTGCAATCAGTCCCAGTGCGGTACGAGCAGTTGCGGAGGGCGTCGGTTCTTCCGAAAAAATCCAGGAACCATCTGTCTGCTGCGAGCCGATCAAAAAATCTCGTGCCTTCGAGACGGCCATTGAGTTTTCGATTTGAGATTGAATCAACGCCTCGACCACGAGGATCGCGTCGTAGGCGTCGCTCTGCTTCTTTCCGCCCAAGCCCCAACCGCCGTCGGCATTCTGAACCGCGACCAGGTTATTGACGAGGTTGGAAGTATTAGCGGTCGTCGAAACCAACGCCGTCAGTTTGCGCGCCAATTTTTCGCTGTCCGTCCCGGGGATGGAAGTGATGAAGTTCAACGCCTTGTTCAGCGCGTTGGTGTCGGCATTCAGTCCGGCCAGAGCCCTGTACACCTCAATCGTGTCAACGATTTGCTTGTCTCCGCTCGACCACGAACCGTCGGCATTCTGCTGGGAGACCAAGTAGGCAATGCCGCGATCAATCGCCTCGGTCTGATTACCCAGACAACTACTGCCCGCCAGTTGTCCAAACGCGATCAGCACCAGAATGGGAAACGAGGTTAGACAGCGGGTCCTTTTTCCCTCTGTGCCGCTTCCACGAAGTTGCCACATCCCTCTCACTCGCGGGCATCTAAGACATAAATCCGTGGGCCTGCCTATCCGTACTAGCTCCCCTTTTTCGCATCCGTATTTACCCCTGATGTGCAAAAGTATAACAAGGTGACGCTGTCAACGGGAAAATGGCTCACACTCTTTGGGCAAGAGTCGAGATGCCACATTAAAAACCAATGCAGACAGCGCTTTTGTCAGTGCCGCTCAGAAAACCTGCCGGATCGATTCCAGCAGAGGTTTCATGCCGGTCTGTTTTTGCAGGTACACAGCGGCTCCGGCCTCGGAGGCCTTCGAGGCATAGATCGTTGCGTCATGCATGGTGAGAACTATGACCGCAACTTGTGGATACAAACGCTTGATCGTTTCGGTCAACT
>DATDFW010000003.1:0-2005 GCA_036522375.1 Nitrospiraceae bacterium | reverse complement strand
GCACCGCTTGGAACACTGTTCGCAACTCCGTATCCAGGAGGCAAAAAGCTCAACTCGGGAATCCCCCAGTCGAGTCTTCTCAGCCCATACACTAGACTTCCGACATGCGAGAGAAATACATCTTCTGAGAAATGTCTGCCTTCAGCTGACTAAAGAGGTAGCTCAAGAACAGCTGGCCCTTACGAACGGACCGCACGACGCTCCACGATTGGTGGATTTCGAAAGTCCGACGGAGACGCTGGGCAACCGGCAGGTATCGGCCGGTGGCAGCCGGGGTTATGAGGGTGCGCGATTCGACTGGCCGCCCTCATGGGCCATCGCATGCTATGAAGTTTATGAACCAGACACGTTCAAGCCCATCATCAGCTGCCTGATACGTCATGAAGGGAATGTCGGAGCTAGCGGCGGTAGGGACGTTAGAGCAGAATGAATGTGTGTAGGACACACGAAAAGTCAGACGCAATCGTCTTTTTCGGAGCAACCGGGGATCTCGCCTATAAGCAGATCTTTCCTGCTCTGCACGCCATGGTCCGTCGCGGCCATCTCAAAGACGAGCCAATCATTGGAGTCGCCAAGACCGAGCGGACACCAGACCAACTACGAGCCACAATTCGTAAGAGTCTTGAGGACCATGGTGGCGTAGATCCCCAGGCATTGGCCACTCTCATGGGATTGTTCCGGTACGTGCACGGTGACTACCGGGACCCCGCGACCTTTACACGCCTAGGCAAGGCGCTTGGATCTGTCGCGCGGCCTCTCTACTACCTGGCGATTCCACCCAGTATGTTCACGACCGTGATTGAAGGACTGGCAAGGTTCGGCTGCGTCAATGGAGCCCGCATAGTCATTGAAAAGCCCTTCGGGCGAGATCTCACCTCGGCCCAGGCGCTTAATCACACTCTGCATACCTATTTCCAGGAGCCGGCCATTTTCCGCATCGACCATTACCTGGGAAAAGAGCCGGTACAAAATCTGATGTATTTCCGATTCGCCAATCCGATCTTTGAGAACGAATGGAACCGGCACTCCATTCAGCGAGTGCGGATTACCATGGCAGAACAGTTCGGCGTGACCAATCGTGGCCGATTCTATGAAGAGACAGGAGCAATTCGCGATGTGGTGCAAAATCATCTGTTGATGGTGATCGCCTGCTTGGCCATGGAGGAGCCGTCCGGGACGGAGCATGAACTGATTCGAGAGAAACGGGTAAACGTCCTCAACATGATCCGACCGCTTAGTCCTTCGGATGTTGTGCGAGCCCAGTTCCGAGGCTACCGACACGAGGATGGCGTCGCTCCTGATTCGCAAGTTGAAACATTCGCAGCGCTCCGACTCTATATCGATAATGATCGATGGGCTGGCGTGCCGTTCTATCTGCGCACTGGCAAGTGCCTGCCTCTCACAGGGACCGAAGTCCTGGTCGACTTCAAACCGCCATCATCTCCCGTGTTGGACGAACGGGCACCCCCGTTGCCGAACTATGTTCGTTTTAGGCTCAGTCCCAATGTGCTGATCGCCGTGGGCAGCAATACGAAAGTTCCAGGAGAGGCGATGGTGGGCGAGCGAATAGAGCTGGTTGCGGCTCAGGGCCTCGGCGATGAGATGCTTCCGTATGAGCGTCTCCTTGGGGATGCCATGAAGGGCGATGCGAGGCTCTTTGTCCGAGCGGATGGAGTGGAAGCCGCCTGGCGGATTGTAGAGCCGGTGTTACAGCAACAGACGCCACTTTATATCTACGAACCAGGAACCTGGGGTCCTAAGGAAGCGGACGATCTACTGGAGTATCGTCAAGGATGACAACAATCCTGACTTGCAATAGGATTAGCAAGCGAAGCGGTTTCGATAAGGAGGTCCCCCATGGAGGCTCCTGTGGATATGTTTTGGCATAGGACTACCGGGAAGCTGTCACGACCTGACTCACTCTAGCGGTTCGGAATAGTTGGCGGGTAGATTGCGGATTGCGCGGCCCCGTCCACGGCCTATCTTGGGGACGGGGTGGCTGCCC
>DATDFW010000002.1:0-8533 GCA_036522375.1 Nitrospiraceae bacterium | reverse complement strand
CCTTGTCAGCAATTCTTTGGCCTCGTGTCTGTCCCCATTCCGATGGTCACCTCGATCCTCGCCACCCCCTTCACATTGGCGCACAAATCGCCCAGGCCGGGGGTGACTAATCGAAACGGCCCACCTTTCGATTCCGGAAACGGTGCACCATCAAGCTCGTAGATCAATACGCCGAATGATTTGGCTTGTTCCAACGTGAGACAGGCCGAATAATTGCCATCCCCCGAGTATATCGTCACATGGTCGGCCTTGATCGCCAAAGACGGTACATCCAGCAAGGCTTTGAGGCGGATGCCTTTACCTTGCATGCCTGGCATCACCGTTGAGATCTCGAGTTGATGTTCTGCCGGCAGTGATGCGATCGCGGCCCGATCAAACGAGACAGGCTGAACCACAGCCCCCTCGATTCGCACGACGCCGGGACCGGTTCGGTCACGTTCAGTGATAGTTTTGATCACCGCTGTCAGCATATCGTTCAATGGTGTCGGAATGCCGAATTTCCGCCCGACCTTCGCGACATACCCATTCAGAAAGTCGATCTCAGTCGGCCGACCGGCTTTCCAGTCGTCATACATCGAGGTATGGATATCTCGAATCTCTTGGGTCCAGCGCACTACCTTGTCCGCCATATCTGCGGCTAGCGGCACCTTCATCGTGGCCGCCACTGCCATGACTTCAGCGACAATCTGGTGAACTACCCGCAGCATTTCGGGATGGTCGAGTGCCTTGGCCACTTTGTCGTCGATCATCACAGTCAAGGGGTTGAAGACACAATTCCAACACATCTTCTCCCACTTGCCACGCCGAATATCATCGGTCAGCTGACAAGGAATGCCCGCCTGTTTGAACAGATCAGCGGTGGCCAGTAGACGAGCGCTCTGATAGCCCATCATTTCCCCGATCGCCACAGTTCCTCTTTTATAGTGATCGATGACGCCTGGTTCCGCGATCTTTGAGTAGACGTATGCGATACCACCGACGACACAATCCCGATGAAATCGCGCCACGATACGGTCTTCGGTATCAACGCCGTTCTGGAGGGTCAGAATGACGGTCCGATCCTTCAGGACTGGTTCGATTTGAGTCAGCACCTCATCCAAATCGTAGGCTTTAACCGAGAGGATGACTAGGTCCGGCTTCGGAAGCTCTCGCGGATCGGAGGCGGCTGGTGGATGGACGGTGAAGGAACCCTGGGCACTGCGGATCGTGAGGCCATTCTTCTTCACGGCTGCGAGCGTCTTGGGCCGCAGCAGAAAAGACACGGGAAGATTGGCTTTCGCCAAATGTGCGCCGAAGAAGCCACCGACCGATCCAGCCCCAACCATGAGAATCTGTTTCATGTGGCACCTCGCAACAATAACGGAGGCGTACTATACCACGCAGATTCATGGGGTCGAAATACAGTACAATTGGCGGAACCGCTGTTAGATAGGCTGAAGGCGTTTAGGGGTCGGACTATTTGAGTTGGGTCATGTCTTGCGAGATATTTTTTAGGCTTCAGCCTTCAACCTAACCACCTGAGCAGCCCCATGGCCACCGACGATCAGATCCGCCTTGCCCGCACCCACCTGGCCTCTGCTCGCAACGTGACCGTCCTCACGGGAGCCGGCATTTCAGCCGACAGCGGCGTGCCGACGTTTCGCGGAGTAGACGGCCTGTGGCGCAATTTTCGCGCGGAGGATCTCGCAACACCGGAGGCCTTTGAGCGGGATCCGCGGCTGGTCTGGGAGTGGTACAACTGGCGAAGGGAATTGATTTCCACGAAATCACCAAATCCCGCCCACGACGCGCTCGTGAAGCTGGAACAGCGATGGACCGATCGCATGTGGCTCATCACGCAAAATGTTGACGGACTCCACCGAACCGCCGGATCGCAACGCCTCTCGGAGATTCATGGCAACATTTGGAAGGTTCGCTGTACTGGCTGTAGCGCGATCTTTGAAAACCGGGAGGTCCCTCTTCCCATCCTGCCAATATGCCAACTATGTCATGCACTACTTCGACCTCATATCGTATGGTTCGGGGAATCGCTCTGGGGAGAAGACCTGCGTCGCTGTGATCAGGCCATCCGTAGTTGCGACCTCTTCCTTGTCATTGGGACATCGGGTGTTGTCTATCCCGCTGCTGGCTTTGCGTCTGCCGCGAAACACGCCGGCGCCCTGGTCATGGAAATCAATCTCGAGAGTACCCCACAGTCGGACCTGGTTGACCTCTCGCTGCAAGGTCGTGCGAAAGACCTGGTCCCTCTACTTCTATAACCCGGTCTATCTGGTTCATCTGGTTTGTCTGGCCTATCCTATCTGGATAATCTCGCTTGTCTGGTTTCTTTAGACAAACTAAACGAATCAGACAAACCAAATAACGTTCTTTTAGTATCCTACTAGCGGAAGCAGTTCCGCCAAGGTTCGTATTATCACAACCCCCTCCGATGCCTGAACGCGCCCTGTTCGATCTAGCAACACGCCGGTCAGCCCTGCCTTGGTCGCGCCCTCCACATCGTCGCGGATACTGTCACCCACGTGCATTGCTTCGCCTGGATCCATCGAATGTTTCTCCAGGGCAATCTCGAATATCTTCGATGCCGGCTTGGCGGCCTTGGCCAGGCTGGCAATCGTTATGGTATCGAAGAACCCGTCGATTCCGAGCCCTCGCATCACAGGAAAGAGGCGGGAGTCGAAGTTGGACACGATCCCAAGCTCGAACCCTTCTTCCCGCAATCTAGTCAATACAGGCAGCGTCTCAGGATACAATACCCATGAGCGAGGATCTTCAAACACTTGAAAGACTTGGTCGAAGAATTCATCAAACCGGTCGAACATCCCCACACGGTAGAACACGTTGTGCACGATATCGAACCACCAGAGTCGCTCACATTGCTTCAACTTGATCGGATCCGTTGCCGCAAAAACAGGCGGCGATGCATCGTGAAAGGCACGTTGAAAGGCTTGTGCAAGCAATATATGCGAGTCAGAAGACTGGCGAAATCCGTGCCGAACCGCATATGTCAAATAGATGTCGGCCACTGAGCCTTTGATATGAAACAAAGTCTCAGCCGCATCAAAAAAGATGACCTGGATAGAAGTCTTCATAGCCTAGACAGGTCATGGTGCTGTTGAAGTGTCGTCAGTTTCAAGCCACCAAATCCCAAGGTGCACCTAATATGCGATTTCTTGACAAAGAATACCCCCACTGCTAGCTTCGGCATAGTTCAATAACATTGGAGGGTTAGGTGGCTTCGAGCATCTTTGTCGTCGATAGTAGCCCCGCCGTCCGCCGGTTAGTCGAGCAGATCTCGAAACCGGAAGGGTGTGATGTCGTGGGATTCCAGGATGGCCCTGCAGCTTTGGAAGCTGCACGCCGATTGAGCCCGAATCTCATCATTGCAGACTATCATTTAGAAAACATGACCTTCTCGGGGTTCTGCAAAGAAGTCCACAAGTTGGATAACCTTTCAGAAACCTACATTGTCTCTCTGGTCAGCCCTGCGGACCATGTGGATGAAGCCCACCTACGTTCGCTGGGAGTCAAAGCCTTTCTGAACAAGCCCTTTCAGTCCGAAAATCTCATTGACGTGATCAAGGACTTGGAAGCACAGCAGGCCACCAGGGCGAATGGAATAAAGAAAAAATCTCGCTCTTGGCCACCGGTCTCAAGCGCGACAGACTCCGATGATGACACCTTCAAGGATGACGGCCTGACCGAGGAAGAAGAGGAACAGACGACCGCACCCAATCCCCAACTGAAAGAATCTCCTGTGACCGCCACATCCATGCAGTCATCGACGGCCGAACCGGAAGAAGCGATGAAGGGCCTCTTCGGTCAACTCCTTCACTCCATGTCGGAGCGGACGGAAAAAAAGATCGTCGACCTGCTCCCACAGATGATGGGAAAAGACCTGGCAACCCTCGTATCCAAAACCGTGGACACAGAGATGCGTACACAGATAGAGACGTCCTTTTCGGAAGAGCGGCTGACTCAGGTGCTCGAACCATTACTCATGACAGTACTCCCGAAGGTCCTCTCACAGGAAATATCTCTCCTCAAACCCATCATCCGAACCAGCGTTTCCGAAATTGCGAGTCCCCTGATCAAAGAACGCATCGATCAATTCGTCCGTGAAGAACTCAACGCTGTTCGCACTGCACTGTCCGACCTGGTTCAGGGAGAACTCAAATCGATCGAAGGACATGTGAAGGAAGAGATTCAGCAAGCTGCCGCCAAGCAGACTTCAGAAACAGTCGAAGGACTCGTCCGGACAACGGCTAAAGAACAGGTGGAACAGATTGCTCAGCGCCTCGTGCCGGACCTGGCCGTTGCGCAGATCAAAGCAGAAATCGTACGCCTCACACAAGCCGCATGAAAAAGACCGCCATGATCTTGGAAGGTTAAGACTGAGGTCGATAGACGCTGCCTCCGCTCAGACTTACCCCTTCTTGCTCTTCTTCGCCTTACTTCGTCTGGCTGCCGTCAATGCCTTCACCCGCGCGACATTCTTTCGATGCTTCTTTCTGGTCTTACGGTCTTTTTCACGCCCTGTGGCCATAGTGTCTCCAAATTGTAAAAGAGTGGAAGCGGACCGAGCCCCTTGCCCTCGCCTTTGTCGGGTCTGTATAGCACACGGCTCTACACCCCTCAAGCTGAGAATGATGCAAAAACTCTCCAGCGGCGTTCTCGCATCCCTCAAGGCCTCAACGTACGGACCACGGTACGCCTCAGCCTTTCGCTCGCTGCGGCCTTGCTGGATGGCTTTTCCATCATTCTCGATGACAGGCTGAGAATGTCCCTCGCTTCGCCTTGAGAGGCCACCACCCGCATGCTAAGATGCGCCGTGTCCCACGCAGGATGCTGAAAAAATCCCGCCGACATGTCTTGCCAAACCAGACAAACCAAATGAGCACCCCTCAACTCGACAAAACATACGACTCCAAGGCGGTTGAAGCACGTTGGTCCCAGGTCTGGAACCAGCAGGGTTATTTCCATGCCTCGCCGACTCATCCCGGTCAACCATACTGCATTGTGATTCCCCCACCCAATGTCACGGGCTCGCTCCATGTCGGTCATGCGCTGAACCATTCACTACAAGACATACTCATACGTTGGCGACGCATGCAGGGGCTGAACGTGCTTTGGCTGCCCGGCACAGACCATGCCGGGATTGCCACGCAGAACGTTGTAGAAAAGCAACTCCTGGCCGAAGGTACTTCTCGGGAATCCCTCGGCCGTGAACGTTTCATCGAGCGCATCTGGCAATGGAAGGCCACCTCCGGTGATACCATTATCCGCCAACAGAAACGGCTGGGTGAGTCCTGCGACTGGGAACGCCTTCGTTTTACAATGGACGAAGGACTTTCGAAAGCCGTTCTCGAAGTCTTCGTTCGATTGCATGAGGAAAAGCTGATCTATCGAGGCGAGCGGTTGATCAACTGGTGCCCCCGCTGCTTGACCGCCCTTTCGGATATCGAAGTTGAGCACGAAGATATTAAAGGGAAACTGTACTCAATCGAATACCCGCTCGAGCAGGATCCAACAATTCGCCTCACGATCGCGACGACAAGACCGGAAACCCTGTTCGGCGATAGCGCGGTGGCAGTTCACCCGGAAGATCCCCGTTACAATCGATTCATCGGTCAACGAGTCCGCCTCCCCCTCACACACCGCACGATTCCGATCGTGAGCGATGCGATCCTCGTCGACCGCGAGTTCGGCACCGGCGCCGTCAAAATTACTCCGGCGCACGACTTCAACGACTTTGAAGCGGGCGAACGTCATGGACTGCCACGATATCCCATCTTCGATTATCAGGCTCTGCTTGATCCAGAGGGGCTTACAAACGCCGGAGTCGAACATGCCATGATTGATGCGGTTGCAACCCTTCCCGTCATCAAGGCACGTCCCAGGATCGAGCAGGAGCTGAAAGACCGTGGACTACTGACGAAAGTCGATGACCACAAGATGGCGATCGGAAAATGCTATCGCTGCAAGACAGTGGTCGAGCCCTACTTGTCGCCACAGTGGTTTGTAAAGATTCAGCCACTGGCCATACCAGCGATTGAGGCGGTCGAAGCCGGGAAGATTCGCATTATTCCGGAAGCCTGGACCAACAACTATCTAGGCTGGATGCGGGATATCAAAGATTGGTGCATCTCACGCCAAATCTGGTGGGGCCATCAAATTCCGGCTTGGTATTGCGAGAACTGCAATGATGGGCTCTTCGTCAAAAAAATGCGAAGAGGTGACTCTGCGACGACACATACACTCTTTACAATTCTGCAGGGCGCAACACCACTCGTGGCTCGAGCAGCGCCAACTCATTGTCCTAACTGTAATGGAACCAAGTTCATCCGCGACCCCGACGTCCTCGACACCTGGTTTTCGTCTGCCCTCTGGCCTTTCTCTACGCTGGGATGGCCTGAGCACACGCTTGAGTTGAAAACGTATTATCCGACTTCGACTCTCGTCACCGGGCTCGACATTCTGTTTTTCTGGGTCGCCCGTATGATCATGATGGGGCTGAAATTCATGGGCGATGTCCCCTTCCGAGAGGTCTACATCCATGCCTTGGTCCGCGATGCTGAAGGGCAAAAGATGAGCAAATCAAAAGGCAACGTCATCGATCCGCTGCATGTGATGGAGCAGTTCGGCACCGACGCGCTTCGGTTTACACTCGCCTCGATGGCCTCACCGGGACGCGACATCAAGCTTGCAGAGGAACGCATCGAAGGCTACCGCAATTTCGCAAATAAAATTTGGAACGCGACGCGTTTCAGCCTCATGAATCTCGATGGGCCACGAACGGCCATCGCACCCTCCGAGCGCACCTTTCCTGACCGCTGGATATTGAGCCGCCTGAATCAGACCATTCAGTCTGTGACCTCCGAGTTGGAGGCCTATCGGTTCGATCGGGCAGCGAGCGCGCTGTACCAATTCATCTGGCATGAATACTGTGACTGGTATCTCGAACTGATCAAGCCCACACTCCAAAACGTGGCCAGCCCGGAAGGACCGGGGACCAGACAGACCCTCGTTGAGACGCTCGAGACCACGATGCGTCTTCTGCATCCGTTCATGCCCTTTCTCACCGAAGAGATCTGGCACACGCTCCCGCATCAGGGTGAGAGCATTGTGATTCAGCGGTATCCCACATCCAATGTGACATGGACTGCACCAGAGATGGACCAACGATTTATGCTGCTCGAACAGACCATCGGCCTTGTCCGCACATCGCGTGTCCTCCTGAACTATCCACCGGGACAGCAGATCACGTTCTATGCGACGCACAATGAGCCTCGACACCAGGATCACTTGGACCAACTCAGAAACTACCTCGCTCATCTCGGCCGGGGCACGGTTGTACTCGGTCCGACGAGTCATTGGCCGACCGGCAACGTTCTCCGATTGGTCACAGAAGGTTTATCCGTTGGAATTGCTGTAGCGGGAGACGTCGATCTCCACAAAGCCTTACACCGCCTCATCAAAGAGCAATCCGAGCAGACCAAGGAGATCGAGCGTCTGGAAGGGAAACTGCGCAATCAGGAGTTCACGGCCAAGGCCCCTCCTGAAGTCATCACCGATCACCAAAATCGCCTGACAAGTTTACGCCGGGATCACGCTATGCTTACCGGCAGTGAACAACAATTGCGGGCCATGCTCGGACCCTAACCGATGGTCAAGCCCCCCGTTACCGACATTCAGCGCGCCGTTCGACTCGCACTCCAAGAAGACCTTCGCCTCGGCGACGTCACGACTGCCATACTCTTTCCCGCTCCGTCGCCTGCCGTCGCACGCATCGTCGCCCAACAATCGCTGGTGGTCGCCGGTCTCGCCGCAGCGGTGCACGTGTTTCGAACAGTCGATGCATCACTGGCCTTGTCCATCCAGCGTCAGGACGGCGATTGCGCACGCGACGGAGACTGCCTCCTCCAGATCGAAGGGGATGGACGATCTATCCTGAATGCAGAACGAGTGGCTCTGAACTTCCTCCAACACCTTTCCGGTATCGCCACTTTGACGCGTAGGTTCTGCGATGCAGTCAGAGGATTTCCCGTCACGATCCTGGACACGCGAAAGACGATCCCGGGTCTCCGCGCGCTTCAGAAATGGGCGGTCACCCTCGGCGGGGGGAGGAATCACCGCCAGTCGTTAAGCGATGGCATCCTTATCAAAGACAATCACCTGGCTCTCCTGTACCACACAGCGACACCGACCCGAACTGCCTGCCGCAAGACAAAAACCTACGCGCCTCACAACATGAGTATTATCGTGGAAGTAGAATCGTTGGCAGAGGTGCGGCAGGCCCTTGCAGGGCGAGCCGACATCATTCTGCTGGATAACATGAACCCTGCAACTGTCCGTCAAGCCATTCGGCTGATCAAGGGACGAGCACTCGTGGAAGTATCAGGGGGGATCACGTTGAAGAATGTACGAGCGATGGCAGCAGCAGGCCCCGACCGCATCTCCATCGGAGCCCTCACCCATTCAGCCCCAGCTGCGACACTCAGCCTGGTGCTCGAACCGTTTATCAGGGGCCGAGGAA
>DATDFW010000001.1:0-7465 GCA_036522375.1 Nitrospiraceae bacterium | reverse complement strand
CGTGCGCGCCGCTGCGGCTGGTTCGACGGCGTCGTGGTGCGATACGCCACCAAAGTCAACGGGCTCGCGTCACTGGCCGTCACGAAATTGGATGTGCTCGACGGCTGCAAGGAACTGAAGGTCTGCACCGGCTATCGGTATCAGGGGAAACTGTATCGAGACATGCCGGCCGATCTACAAACGCTGACCGACTGCGAGCCGGTCTATAGGTCGTTCAAGGGCTGGTCCGGTACAACCACCGGTGCGTCCACATATAAGCAGCTTCCTGCGGAAGCCAAACGCTATCTTCAGTTTCTTGAGGATCTCTCCGAATGTCCCATCGATATGATCTCGACCGGTTCGAAGCGCAGCGAGACCATCATTCTTCGCAACCCACTCAAAATCCGCTCCCGCGCACGGTAAGCGACGAGTTTTTTCTCTGGGAGGTGCGGAAATATTCTTGATACGCGTGAATTTCGACGTTCCAAGCATGTGGAATCGGAGAAGTCCCTCGCGTAGGATGCTCAAAGATGCCAGACTTCTCACCCGCCCACCCCGGTGCGCCAAGACGCGGCATTCTGCCGGCAAGGCCGCAGCAAGTGAAGAGGCGAGAGGCGTACGCTTCGGTACGTTGAGTCTCTGACCGAAGCGAGAACGATGCCGACGGACTTTTTCAGCATCCTACTAGGCAGAGGTCGAGCGTCGGTGGTAAGATCCGCGCTCTTCGCTCGGTGAGCCGGTAGCTCAGTTGGTAGAGCATCGCCCTTTTAAGGCGAGGGTCCTGGGTTCGAGTCCCAGCCGGCTCACCACTTCAGACGGTAGACAGAATTTTCAAAACGACTTTCAGGCTCTTTCCACCTGCTTAGTCGCTCTGCACACAGGTTCAAAAACCCGTCTCCAAACTATACCCCGAGAAGTCGATTTTTATAGGGATTTGACATATCCTTTCGCCTGTTCCAAAAACAAACGTTTAAGACCTGTTCCGGCATTATTGGTTAGCGACCGCGGTTATCGGAGCACCTAAGCGCGAATCAAGCCACAAGTAGAACAGGAAATGGAGGACGCATCATGATGATGAAAGGTCTTTGGTTGGGGCTCGTTATTGGAACCGCCTTCACTTGCCTACTTGGTCAATGGGTGTTCTTTGCTGCGAGCAAGGAGACAGATTCACCCAAGAGCATATCCCCCGAAATCCTGGCCGATTATGTGCATAGTGTGGTTCAGGCGAATCGAACATTTTACCAGACCGAGATTGTAGATCGGATGCAGGAGAAAGGTATGGTCTCTGCCTCGGAACACTGGAGAGCGGACGGAGGTCTCCCTTTACCCGCCCAATTTTTGCAGGAATCGGGACGGCTCATGGCTAAACAGGGAAAAGCAATTCGATTCCGCCTGATCAGCAGTTGGGCGATAAATAAAGAGCATCGCCCCACGACAGAGTTCGAGCGAACCGGGCTTATGAAGATCCTCGAGAATACGGATCGTCCCTATACAGCTGTTACCACCGAGGGCAAGGCTCGCATCTTCCAAGCCCTCTACCCCGATAAAGCCGTGTCTCAGCACTGTGCCGATTGTCACAATGGGCACCCAAAGAGCCTAAGGAGGGATTTCAAGGCAGGAGACGTGATGGGTGGGCTGCTCGTAACAATTGCACTCCCCCAATAGGAAAGGCCAAGCGACGTTCATCGACGCTGCGTGTGGGGCGAGCAAGAGAGGACCGTTCCCATTGGCTTGGTCAGTTGTTTCTGAGCCAGCCGTGCAGGACATCCAAACAGACGGAAAGTGTCGTGGTGTTATGACCGAAGAGACAGAGGATTTTGATCGGGGGTGTTGTTCACTTCGACGCCCGCGGGGTGTGCGGAGCACAGTCGACGGCCTGTGATCTCGATGAACCCGTGCGGGGTTTTATACGGAACTATATGAGACCCCGATGGATGAGATGCAGCGAAGAACTTCCATGAAACTTGGGCTTAGGGCCTAGTTGTGGCAAGATGCTGCATGGGTCTTATCCGATGTTGCAAAGCAATTGGCATCTTATGCGGAACCAGTTAATACATAGTTAGGCGTCTTAAACTTGAGATCTGCACTCCTCCGCCAATGGATTAAGCCAACGTTGGCGCTCCTCGGCATCCTGTTGACGTGGTGGGCGCTTGACTATCTCATCGCGCGGCCGATTCCAAACGTAGATATAAGCGCTCAAGCTCAGTACAGATCAGTACTTGGTAAACGTTTCCGCACGCAACACGAACTGATGGCGGTTGGGTACACAATCGATCGCAATTACAAGAAGCAGATTGATTACATCGCTTTAGTCGCACCAACCCGGGTTCTCTGGACCGGAGGTTGTCGAGAAGGCTGCGTTGCCGAAAGGGGCAGTACTCGAAGTGGTTGCCGTCTTGAAGGCGGATAGCTGGCTCGTTGATCGGATTGAGTACTTGGTAAAGAGAATAGATGCGAGCCCACCGCTAAGTGGTCGGATGGTACTTAAAGTGGATCACCAATCGACTCGTAATTTGCCGAAGGCGGGATTTGATTTGAGGGTAATCCAAGATTTGAATGTGGGTGCGGACTTTGCGGTTTAGTCCTAAGCGGCAAGTGATGACTCTCCGGGCATGTCCGATCCTTGTAATACGGCAGAACGCGCGCGGCCGTATCTTGCAGACTTTCTCCTCCGGGAAATCGCACTTCGTAGCTTCTCTGCCATGCCTCCCCTGTTCCGGACCATGCCGCCTGACCACCTCTTTTTGATTCTATTCAGCGCTTGCAGATCTCCATACCTCCGTTGACCTCCATTCATTCAGCGCATGATGCTACTCGAGTAGGAATCTGATTGGCCGATGGCTCTTAACACAATCTTCAGCGTGTCCGTCTCCTCCGTTGCCTCTATCGTATAAATCACGACAGTGTTGGTTTTGCAAATTCGACGCAGTAATCCTAGTTTCGTCGATAGGGTACGACCACGAATCCGCTATAAGCTGAGATGACATAAATAATTTCCAATGTTGGACACGATCATTCACAACTAACTACTAAAGGAGAAGACCATGCCCGTAACTACAAAGGATGAAAAAGCTCTTTTATCTGATGTCGTCAACGCATTTTCTATTACAATCATTGAAATCTGCCGCGCATTCTGGGAGCAACAGAAAATTCAGCCTCAACAATTTGTAGATAAGTTAACCCAAGCAATAGATGAAATGCCCGATGATGCCAATAATGAGACGACTAAGCATATTCTTAGAAATATCTCCAAGGGGTTGAGCGGGGCACCGCTTGCTCCAATTCAATTTCGATAAATCATCCTCTAACACAGAGGCCTGTTCTCCTCAGGGCTGGTGCACTTGATACTGTCTGTTATCAGGAGCACCAGCCGGCGAGCACATGTTCGCGCCTGTGTCATCTCGCACAGCTTCTATTGCGTCTAATATTGCGTCTAACTCAAGATGGCGGTACCCCTCCGCCGTTCTTTGGACGGTGGACGAGAATGCCAGATCTTTAAGGAATGTGTCCCATTCAATGATGGACGTGCATTGAAATGTCAGAGGGAAGTTCACAGCATGGAAGATGTGCTCGCGCCTAGGAGGCGGAAAGACTTTGTTCTGTAACAACAAGGAGTCTCCCCCCTTGTGCTAAATAAATCTGTGCTAGCTCGAAGCGCTTGAAGCCCTTCCACGATGTTCACACCGTCTCTCACGTTCTCCGGCGAATGATCCCATACCTACTGGTCTTGAGACCTGCCCGACGTCGTCTCTTGTACATACCCGCTCCTAGCACCTCGTGAAAGCAAAAGTCTGGGATGGCTGTGCAATCCCACGCTTCATCAGAGACTCCAGGGCAGGATCCTGTCGTAATTTTCTAAATGTCTTCGGGGTTCGGAATCATTCTTATAGACTGATTACAAGTTATTTGAGGTAAGTACAGTACTTGGACCATTCTGTCCGATCACCCGTGATGCATCCCTACCGCAGTGGTTTTGGTGGTTAATTTTGGGATCTATCACACTAAATTTCGGAGAGAACAGATGCCCTCGACATTGAAAGCGATTCGTCAGCTGAGCGAAGCCCTGTTTCAATATACGGACGTTGACGACATGATTCGGCAAACTCTGCATGCGGCGCTTGAAGTGATTGGCGCGGACGCTGGGTCCGTCTTACTTGCGAATGCTGAAACCAAACAATTGGTATTTCGCTATGTCGTCGGCGAGACAACCAATGCCCTGCAAGGGATAGGTATTCCTTGGGATGAGGGAATTGCGGGCTCCGTATTTGCCTCGGGCAAACCAGAAGTGATCGCTGCGGTGCAACAGGACGCCCGCCATTATACGGTGACAGATGCGCTCACGGGATATCAATCTCACGATATGGTCGTCGTGCCGCTGATGCGGCACGGAGGGAGCCCGATAGGCGTCATGGAGATACTTAATAAAACGGCCGGGCCGATTAATCGTGACGATCTTGATACCTTGGTGGTGGTCAGTGCCATTGCCGCTGCCGCCATTGATCAATCGAAAGCCTTCGAGGCTTTACGTGTGAAGGATATGCAACTTCAACAAGCCCAAAAAATGGAAGCCGTTGGCCGGCTGGCTGGAGGGGTTGCTCACGATTTCAATAATTTGCTCACGGTGATTCGAGGCTATAGCGAACTAATCATGATGACCGTCGATCAGAACGCCTCGGTACGGTCACATGCAGAGGAGGTCCTGAAGGCGGCAGACCGGGCCAAGAGTCTCACGTCCCAATTATTGGCATTCAGCAGGAAACAAGTCCTGGACCTTCGGATTGTGAAACTGAGCGAAGTCGTCGCGAACGTAGAGAAATTGCTGCGTCGGTTAATAGGGGAGGATATTCAACTCGTCACAGTCCTAGGGCACAACCTCGCATCAGTCAAAGCCGATCCTGCACAGTTGGAGCAGGTCTTGATGAATCTGGCCGTGAATGCAAGAGATGCCATGCCCAGAGGAGGGACACTGACGATCGAGACCGCCAATATTGCACTCGACGAGACCTTTACCCGGCACCACATGGATCTCCATCCAGGGCACTATTCTACCCTCTCGGTCGCTGATACCGGATGCGGCATGAATAAGGACACTCTCTCAAAGCTCTTCGAGCCTTTCTTTACAACAAAGGAAGCCGGCAAAGGAACCGGGCTGGGACTTTCCATCGTCCATGGGATCGTGAAACAAAGTCGAGGCCATATCATGGTCTCCAGCACACCAGGTCTTGGTACAACGTTCAAAATATACTTGCCTTGTGTGGAAGCGTCCGCAGAGGCGACGCAATCTTCCAAGACAATCCCCTCCACTACCTCAGGTTCGGAGACTATTCTTGTGGTGGAGGATGAAGCGCAGGTTCGCACTCTCGAATGCGGACTGCTTAAAGCCCGCGGCTACACGGTGTTGGACGCCGACAATGGTGGAGCGGCCATCCGTATTTGCCAGGAATACTCTGGGCCCATTCACCTGCTTGTCACGGATCTTATTATGCCACATATGAATGGACGAGAGTTGGCTCGACAGGTCGTGACGATCCGACCATCGGTGAAGGTTCTCTATGTGTCGGGGTACCCTGACGACACCCTTGTCACTGCAGGGTTGGCGAGAAGCAAGGAGCCCTTTCTGCAGAAACCGTTTGCCTCGGATGCCTTGTTGCGAATTGTACGGAACCTGCTCGACGGTACAGCCGAGCCTCCAGCCTGAAGTCTTGAATCTGTGCAGTGCCAGCAGGATGTACAGCCCTCAGTCTGCACAGCAATCCTTAAATGTTGGACGGTTGTTTCACGTTTCTCATTTGTGACCATCCATCGTAATCAGTTACATCCGTGTTTCTGCGTCATGCTGAATCTCTGAGCAAGGCCCCGTCGGAAGATCTGCTCGGAGGCTCGGGCGCTACTTGCCCTCTCCCTCCAAGCAAGGTTCATAGCCATTCCATTACCCATCCTCACGTATGGCCTAGCCAGGTGTAAGGTGGGGTGCACCATCGGTATACAGCCACAACTCTGCGTGCTACCATAATTGCGTTCGGATCCTTCGCATGCGATACAACTATGTTTAGACCTACTCCAGAAGCCCCATTTTTCCGAGGGATTCCCTATCGGCTCATCGTGTCCGTCCTCTTGATCCTGGCCTTGGTTGTGTCTGTCATTTTGCTCTTTAGTCTGGAGCAGCAAAATCTCCTCCTGCAAGGTTTTGCTCAAGGCAGGACGGTTCCCACGGAGTTGATCCCGGCGCTCTGGCAGTCCCGCAGCGACCTGATCGTCGTGACGCTCCTTATATTCTTGGTGAGTGCGATCGGAATCGCGGCGGTTATTATTTTTCTCCACTATGACAGCACCAAAAGTACTCTCGAAGAAGTGAAGGGATTGGCACGAAAGATTCTCCAGAGCATTCCGACCGGAGTGCTCACGGTAAATCCCGGCGGCGTGATCACTGCGATCAATCCGACAGCAGAGGCAGTACTCAAACGATCTGCGAAGGATTTGCTCGGGAACTCTTACGAATCCGTCTTTGCCGAGGGAGAGACCATCCGGGCGGTGCTTGAAGGAGCACTCAGGCATCACCAGCATGTCAGTCAAAAAGATTTGCCCTATGAGGACAAGGACCTGACCCCGCACACCATCAGGGTAACCACGGCCGAGCTCACAGGGGACGGTGCAGAATCGGCCGGCGTCATTCTGCAGGCTCAGGATGTTACCGACTGGCTCGCGCTGGAACAACGAGTCCGCGTCGGGGATAAGCTGGCCGCGCTGCATACGTTGTCGGCGGGAGTGGCCCATGAGTTACGTAACCCCCTGAGTGCCATGGATTTGAATCTCCAACTATTGGAAGAGGAACTCAGGGAGCGCGCATCCTTGCCGGAGCAGGGAGCGCGTTATCTCCACGTGTTGAACGCGGAATGCCGACGCCTCTCAGTCATTCTCGACAATTTCATGAAGTTCGCCCGGCCCGGATCGGTCGGCCTCCACGAGGTGAACGTCTCCGCCCTCATCGAGCACATCATGGCGCTGATGCAATTCGAGGCGGAGGAGCGGAAGATCCGGCTCGAACAGGCGGTGAAGGACCCATTGCCGTCCGTTTTGGGCGACGAGACGGCTATCAGTCAGGTCCTGCTGAATGTCGTCGTCAATGCGTTTCATGCCATGCCGAACGGCGGGCTTTGTCGAATCGCGGCTGAGGCGCATTACGCCAACGGCACGTGCCGGCTCATCGTGTCGGTGAAGGACACGGGGATCGGCATCAAGAAAGAAGAGCTCGCGCGGGTGTTTGAACCGTTTTATACGACGAAATCCAGTGGAACCGGTCTGGGCCTCGCCATCGCCTATCGCATCATGCACGACCATGGTGGAACCATTCAGGTATCCAGCACCCCGGGGATTGGCACCACCGTGGTGGTGACGTTCCCGGTCACAGTAGGAGCGTCGCGGTCCTTGGTGGTGACCTCATGAAGTCATGTGCACACATTCTCATCGTCGATGACGAGATCAATAT